>DATKAS010000458.1:0-11273 GCA_035497855.1 Acidimicrobiales bacterium | reverse complement strand
GCTCGTGCCACTCGGACTTCTCGCGACGGGCACCGCGTTCGGCGAGGACGGGCCGACCGACCTCGACCTCGGGAAGTACGGACTCAGTGCGGTGCCGACCGGCCTCGCGAAGTACACCGATTGGTGGAGCCACGCGTTGTTTCCGGACTACGACTTCAAGAGTGGGAGCCACCCCACGGTCGGGTACTACGCGTCTGCGGTGATCGGCAGCATCTTGATCGCCACGCTCGTCTTGGCCGCCTTCAAGGCTGTGCAGCTCGTACGGCGGAAGCGAGGCACCGACGACGAGATGGGTGACGACCTCGACACTCCGGCCCACGCGTCGTGACCGCAGGGCTCGACGAGCCGCAGCGGGTCGCGCCGGCCTGGCTGCTGTCGAACGAGGTCGGCCTGTGCCCGTGCGGCTGCATCGGCAAGCGCAAGAAGGGCAGCTTCGTCTCGAAGACACTCGCCGGCGCCTCGGGGATGCTGCGCCAAGCGATGTTCTCGGAGGACGCCGCGGCCGAACCCGGCCTGCTCCAACGAGTCGATCCACGAGTCAAGCTCGTCTCGTTGCTTGGCCTGTTGGTCGTGACGGCGTTCCTGCGTTCCGTTCCCGCCTTGGTCACCATGTACGGGGTCACTCTCCTTCTCGCCGTGGCGAGCCTCCTCCCCCTCGGGTTCTTCGTGAAGCGCGTGTGGCTGTTCATCCCTCTCTTCACCGGGATCGTCGTGCTCCCCGCGACGCTCAACGTCATCACGCCCGGGCCGATCGTCGTCCCGCTCGGCACGTGGTTCGGACACGAGCTCGGCGTCACCAGCACCGGACTGCACGCCGCCGCGATCATCGTCGTCCGAGTCGCGACCTCGATCTCGCTGGTGGTCCTTCTCACGCTGACCACGCCGTGGAACCGGTTGCTCGCCGCGCTGCGTTCGCTGTTCGTGCCGAAGATCTTCGTGCTCGTCCTCGGCATGGCGTACCGCTACGTCTTCCAACTTCTCGGCTCGGTGACGGACATGTACATGGCGCGCCGCAGCCGTACGGTCGACCCCGGCGTCGACTTGGCATCTGGCCGGAAGTTCGTGGCGGCTTCGGCTGGCGCGCTCTTCGGCAAGACGCACGCGCTCTCGGAGGAGGTGTACATGGCGATGGTGTCGCGTGGCTATGACGGGAACGCACGCACGCTTCGCCCGCCGCGGCTCCGAGCCTTCGACGCGGTGTGGGTCGTGATCGCCATTGCCGGCGCGATGGTTGCCGTCGGAGTCGATCGTGCCTTCGGCTGACCGGGCTGACGTCCTGCTCGAGTGCGTCGACCTGCACTACCGGTACCTCGGACGATTCCCCGCGCTCGACGGGGTGTCGCTCACCGTGCACCGCGGCGAGAAAGTGGCGCTCCTCGGCGCGAACGGATGTGGCAAGTCCACGTTGCTCAAGCTGCTGGACGGCTTGCTGTTCGCCGATCTCGGCACGTACCGCGCGTTCGGCGAGCTCATCACCGAGGACTCGCTCGAGGACGAGCAGGCCTCACGCGGGTTCAGGTCGAGGGTCGGGTTCGTGTTCCAGAACGCCGATGCGCAGGTCTTCTCCCCGACCGTGCGTGAGGAGATCGCGTTTGGACCGCTGAACATGGGATTGGCGACGTCAGAGGTCGAGCAGCGGGTCGACGACACGCTTCGCATGCTCGGCATCGAGGAGCTCGCCGATAGAGCGCCCTATCAGCTCTCGGGGGGAGAGAAGAAGCGTGTCGCGATCGCCTCCGTGCTCGTGATGAACCCCGAACTGCTGCTCTTCGACGAGCCCACCGCCGCACTCGACCCGCGAACGCAGCAATGGCTGATCGAGCTCATCGTCGAGCTCAACCGCGCTGGCAAGACGATCGTGCTCGCGACCCACGATCTCGACACGCTGCACCTGCTCGCGGACCGTTGCGTGGTCTTCACCGAGGAGCATCGCCTCGCTGCGGAGGGGGCGCCCGGTGATCTGCTCGCGGATCGCGACTTGCTACTGGCCGCGAACCTCGTGCATGTGCACAGCCACATCCACGATCGTGATCTGCACAGCCATCCGCACGACGCCGGCCACCACGACGCACCATCGCCCGCGAACGAAACCGAGGCCGCCGCGACTGACGTGCGATAGGGCGAAGTCCACCCGCTCTCGGCGCCGTAGGCTGGCCGGATGTCGACTGACATCCGCCAGGTGCGAGTCCTCGATCCCGAGGCCTCGGCCGACGATGTCGCCGCGATCCTCGCCGAGGATGGGTGCGTGACCGTCGCCGAGCTGGTCTCGCCGCAGGTGATGGACGCCGTCCATGCCGAGATGGCGCCATACATCGAGCGCACGCCGATGGGTCCCGACGACTTCAGCGGGCACCGCACGCGGCGCACCGGCAGCATGATCGCGAGGTCGCCGTCGTTCCGGCCGCTCGCGAACCATCCCCTCGTCACGGGCACGCTGGATCGCGTCCTCGGCGATCACGCGACCAGCTACCAGCTGCACCTGACGCAGGTCATCGACATCGGGCCGGGCGAGCCCGGCCAGCTCGTGCACCGAGACCAGTGGGCGTTCGACTTCTTCCCGTTCCCCGCGGGCTACGAGGTGGAGTGCCACGTGATGTGGGCGATGACCGACTTCACCGAGGAGAACGGCGCGACGCGTGTCATCCCCGGCAGCCACGCGTGGGAAGACAAGCTCCGTCCGCAGTACGAGGAGACGGTGCCCGCAGTGATGCCGAAGGGCTCGATCTTCTTCTACGTCGGGTCGGTGTATCACGGTGGCGGCGCGAACCGCTCCGACGCGCGCCGGCTCGGCATCAACGTCGGTTACACACTGTCGTGGCTGCGCCAGGAGGAGAACCAGTACCTCGCGTGCCCTCCGGAGGTCGCGCGCACGATCGACGAGGACCTCGCGAAGCTCATCGGCTACCGCAGGGGCGCGTATGCGCTGGGGTACTTCGGTGACCTGCAGGATCCGATGGAGGCCGTGCGCGGCGTCCCGACAGACCGGGGGTTTTCCACGTGAGCGACGTCCGCGACGCGGCCCGCCGTCATCTCATCCCGCACTTCACGAAGTCGGAGGCGTGGCAGAGCCCGCAGCTGCCGGTGTTCGTCCGCGGCGACGGCGCCTATCTCTGGGACGACGCCGGCCGGCAAGTGCTCGACGGCCTCAGCGGGCTGTTCTGCGTGCAGATCGGCCACGGCCGTGCCGACCTCGGCGCCGTCGCGGCGAAGCAGATGGAGACGCTCGCGTTCACGACCAACTGGGGTGTCGTGAGCCCGCCGTCGATCGAGGCCGCGACGCTCATCGCGGAGCTCGCGCCTGGCGACCTCGAGCACGTTTTCTTCGTCAGCTCGGGCTCAGAAGCAGTCGAGTCCGCGGCGAAGCTCGCGCGGAACTACCACGTCGCCCGCGGCGACGAGAGCCGGTACAAGGTCATCTCACGCGATTGGGCGTATCACGGCACGACGCTCGGCGCGCTCGCGATCACCGCGGTGCCGCGGTTGCGCGCACCCTTCCTCCCGATGCTGTGGGACGGCGTGCGGAACGTCCCGAACACGCTTCATGGGGGCCTGGAACGGGTGCACGCCATCGAGGAGAAGATCCTCGAGGAGGGTCCGGACACGATCTCGATGGTGATCGCCGAACCGGTGCAGAACGGTCGCGGCGCGCTCGTGCCGCCCGACGGGTACTGGCCCGAGCTCCGCCGCATCTGCGACAGGTACGGCGTGCTGCTGTGCGCGGACGAGGTGATCAACGGCTACGGGCGGCTCGGCGCGTGGTTCGGGAGTGAGATCTTCGGCGTCGTCCCCGACCTCCTCACCTTCGCGAAGGGCGTCACATCGGCGTACGCACCGCTCGGTGGCGTCATCGCAACCCCGAAGGTCATGGACACGATCGCCGCGTCGCCGCTCGGCAGCTTCGTGCACGGCTCGACGTTCGGCGGTCATCCCGTCGCCACCGCAGTCGCCGTCGCGAACCTCACGGCGATGCGCGACGAGAGCGTGATCGAGAACGTCGTCGCCCACCAAGACCACCTCGCCAACCTCGTCGGCGGGCTCCGCGACTCCTCCGACGTCGTGAAGGAGACCCGCGGGATGGGCTACTTCTACGCGTTCGAGCTCATGGCCAGCCGCGCCGGCGACCGCGAGCTCAGCGCCGAGCAGTCGGCCGGCCTCCTCGGCGGCGAGCTGGCTCGCTTCATCCGTGAGGCAGGGCTCCTGATCCGCCCCGATGACCGCGGCGCGACCATGTTGGTGATCGCACCGCCCCTGATCTGCGGCTTCGACGAGCTCGACGACCTCGCCGGGCGCCTGGCGCAGGTGCTCGATCGCACGGCGGCGTGGCTCGGCTGACATCCCCCACTGACCAGCACTTTTGGGTCACAGTTGGGTGACAGTGAGGTTTCGGGGTTGCAAATCAGGGGTGACGCGCGCCACGCTGGGAACTCGATTCGTACGCAATGCGTCAATCACCCTGCGAGCCGTGTTCCCCCCTCGGCTTGGATTCGACCCTTCAACACCCCTCGCCAGGAGTACTACGTGCCCGCCGCTGCTGTGACCGACGACGACCTCGTTCGCATCTACCTGTCCGAGATCGGCCGCCATGCCCTCCTCACCAAGGCCGACGAGGCTCGCCTCGGCGCGCAGGTGAAGGCCGGCCTCGCTGCCGTCGAAGAGCTCGCCAAGGGTGGCCACACCCCCGCGCGCAAGCGCGAGCTCACCAAGCTCATCCGCACGGGTGAGAACGCGAAGGACACCTTCGTCAAGGCGAACCTCCGCCTCGTGGTGTCGATCGCGAAGAAGTACCAGTCCGCCGACCTCCCCCTCCTCGACCTCATCCAGGAGGGCAACATCGGGCTCATGCACGCGGTCGACAAGTTCGACGCGGACAAGGGCTTCAAGTTCTCGACCTACGCCACGTGGTGGATCCGACAGGCGATCACCCGAGGCATCGCCAACACCGGCCGCACGATCCGGCTGCCAGTCCATGCCGTCGACCAGGTGAAGCTGCTGCAGAAGGCACGCCAAGAGCTGACCGAGCGCCTCGGCCGCCAGCCGCGCGACATCGAGCTCGCCGACGCGCTCGATGTCGGCATCGACAAGCTGCACGAGATCATGGCGTTCGCCCGCATCCCCGGCTCGCTCGACGCGCCGCTCACCGACGACGGTGACACTGAGCTCGGCGACCTCGTGGGCGATCCGAACGCGGAGTCGCCGGCCGACATGGCCGTCCTCGCGTGCCTGCCGGACGACACCGAGGAGGTGCTCGCCGTGCTCGACGAGCGCGAGCGCCGCGTCCTCAAGCTCCGCTTCGGCCTCGATCGCGGCGAGCCCCGCACGCTCGACGAGGTCGGCGAGGTGTTCCAGCTGACCCGTGAGCGCATCCGCCAGATCGAGGCCCGCGCGCTCGTCAAGCTGCGTCACCCGGCAACTGGCGACAAGGTGCGCTCGCTCGTCGCGAACTGAGCCAGCCCGGCCCTTCGGGCCGGGGGTCAGGTCGCCTTCAGCACCGAGTACCAGATGCGATGTGCGACGTGCACGAGCGCGTCCGAGATCGCGAGCAGCGCGCGATAGGCCTCGAACGCGGTCATGAGCTCGAGTGCGTCGGCGGCGGAGCCGTTGCGCAACGCGGCGATCGACGCGCGATAGATCTTCTCGACCTGGCGGGCGCAATGCGTCGCCTGGTCAGCCTGCCTGCTCGCCTCCGCCGGGTCGCGGCGGATGCACTGCACCGCGCTCGCGAGCTCCTCCGTGCCCTGGAGCAGCAGCGCAGCCATGTCCGCTGTCGCGCGGTCGGGATGCCAACCGAGCGCCTCGGCGTCGCGCACCGCGTTCTTCGCTCCGTTGATGACGGTGTCGAGTCGCTCGGACATGGTGTAGAGGTCCTCGGGCTCGAGCGGCGTGACGAGCGCCTGGCGCAGCTCTTCGGCGAGCCGGCGCCGCGCGTCATCCGCCTCGTGCTCGGCATCGCGCACCGCGATCGCGTCTGCTTCGCCGCCACTCTCGGCCCACGCCGCGAAGGCCCGCATCCCTCGCACCGTGGCCTCGGCCTGTGCGTCGAGGAGCGCGAGCAGGTCGGGCTCGCCGGACAAGAACCAGGGCAGGCGCCGTGCCACGTGCTCAGCCTCGCACGCTTCCGCGTTGCCGTCGGCGTCAGCCGCCGAAGATGGCGCACGTGAGCGCGCCGAGCAACATGCTGACCGGAAGCGCAGCGGCCCAGGCGAGTGCGATGCGAGCGACCGCCGACCAGTGCACGTGATGCGGACGCGTCGCGAGACCCGATCCGATCACGCCTGAAGTGACAACTGCCGTGGTGCTGATCGGAGCCCCGACCGCAGACGACGCCAAGATGACGACTGCCGAGGTCGTTTCGGCAGTGACCGCGTCGACGGGCCGAGTGGGGTACAGCCTTCGGCTCACGGTGTGCAGCACCTTGGCGCCGAGCACGGTGCCGACGCCGAGCGTGAGGCCGATGGTCACGCGGACCCAGAGCGGGATCGATCCCGGGGCGAGGGAGCCGCGGGCGACGAGCACCGCGGTGACGACGGCCATTGCCTTCTGCCCGTCGTTCGTGCCGTCGGCGATGCCGACGAGCCCCGACGATGCCCAGAGCACGACGTGGAGCGGTCCGCGCGCCCGCCGCGTCGCGCCGCGCAGCCCGATGCCGGCGATGTGCCGCCCGATCAACGCCGCGAGCAGGCCGGCCACCGGCGCGACGACCATCGCGAGGGCGGCGCCGATCACGCCGTACGGCCGGATGCCGTGGAGCCCTCCCCACACGACGGCGTGACGTCCGTCCGATCGCCACGCCGCGCCCGCGAGACCACCGACGAGCACCAGCCCGGCGCTCACGGGGATGCCGAACCGTCCCGCCGCGAAGAGCAGCACGACCGCCGCCACCGCGCCGGCGGCGACGATCGTGGTGATCGCATCGGCGGGGACGTCGATCGCGCTCAGAACTGCCTTGGCGACCGCGGTGCCCGCGAACGTCGCGCCGATGAGGTGGCTGAGGAAGCTGAGCGTCAAGATCGACCGGAGGGTGCCTGCCCTCGCCGCGACGAGGTTCGCGGTTGCGTTGCCCGCGTCGGCGACGCCGATGGTGAGCGCGAGCGCGAAGCCTGCGACGATCGCGACGGCGGTCACGATCGGTCGATCAGTCGGCCACCACCACGAAGCCACCTCGCATGAACGGGTGGATCCTGCAGAAGTAGGTGTACGTGCCCGGCGGGAGGTCGGTCGGGGTCTGCCAGTCGATGTGCCCGACGGTCGGCACGCCCTGTGTGCCGAGCTGTCCCGAGTCGAACGGGATGTCCGCGTCGGCGATCGGGTACGCGATGCCGGTCTCGAGGTTGCACGGTGCCTTGCACGCGGTGATCGAGTGCCATATCCCCGGCCCGATCGGCGAGTCGTCGTTGATGAACGTCAGCGGCTGGCCTTCCTTCACGGACGGCAGGTCGCCGCCGGTGCGCATGTCGCCTTCGCCGTAGAAGAACGACGCGATGTGGATGGGGGAGGTCGCGGCGTTCGTGGGCAGCGCGGTCACGTCGGGCAAGGTGGCGTCCGTGCCTCCGTGGTGGTCGTTCTCCGGGAGGTGGCCGTGCGTGAGATGGCCGGGCTCGTCGACCTTCGTCGTGAACGGGTCAGCGCCGCCTGTCGCGCCGTTCGCCATCCACACGACCATGATCCCCATCGACTCGTACCACGAGGCCCGCGACGAGTCGTAGGTCGTCGAGATCCGCAACATGTCGCCCTTGTGCACAGCGACCTTCCACGTCGGGTTGGTGACGGTCATCGCGACGTCCCACGACACAGCACCCGCGGGCTCGAAGTACTTCGCCTCCGATTCGAACAGATGCGCGCTCTGCCCGTTGCGATCGAGGAAGAGGTCGTCGTGGAGCCCGCCGGGGTGGAGGTGGCCGCCCGTGCCGATGAGCACACCGTCGGTGTCGACCGCCCACACGTTCTTCGGCGGGGCGCCGTGGTAGGGGTCGGTCGCCTGATCGGGATACGTGAACGTGCCGTTGGTGCCACTGCCCTTGATCACGTCGAACACCGGGTAGCCGCTGCCGTTCTGCACGTCGAGCCACACCGGCCGAGCCCCGACGATCTGCGCGGCTGCCGCTTCGGTCGTGGGCAGGAAATCGAGGTCGTATGTGATCCAGATCTTCTCGCCTTCAGGGGTGAGGTTGTGGAGCATGTAGTTGAGCACCCACTTGTCCGTGGCGCGGTACTGGTACCCGTAGCCCGGCGGGAACTCTGTCGTCGTCTTCTCCTCGCCGGCGGCGAAGAACCGTTCGGGGAAGCTCGGGAACGTCGTGTCGGCTCGTGACGCGTTCAGCCAGACGCCGTGATGCAGGTGGATGACGTCGACCGGGGGCACGGTGCCGTCTGCGCGCTTCAGGTTCGCGGACATGCGGAGGATCCAGCCGTCGACCTCCGGCTTCGGGATGGCGCCCTTGGAGAACTCGATCGAGTTCTGGCCGGGCCGCACGTCGACGGGACCGAACTCGAAGTGCAGGTGCTCTGTGCCCTCGGGGAACGACGCGTCGGCCGGTGTGGTCGTGATGGTCGAACCGGCCGCGCCAGGAGAGGTCGCGACGGAGTCGTTCGCGCCGCATGCGGCGACGACACCGGCGATGGCGAGGAGACCGATGATCGCAGCCGTCCGTCGCACCTGGTCAGGGTACAGGTGGCCGTCGCGGTCATCCGACCGCTGCGTCGACGAGCGACGCGATCCCGATGAGCGCGAACAGGGTCGCGGCACCGATGCGGATCGCTCGCTCAGGCAGTCGATCTCCGGCGACGCGGCCGACGCCGATCGCGATCGCGTCGGCGGCGACCATCCCCACGGTCGAGCCGAGCCAGACGCCGAACAGGCCGTGCTGGGTCGCGAGCGTGACGGTAGCGAGCATCGTCTTGTCACCGAGCTCGGACAGCAGGAACAGCCCGCCGACGGTCAGGATCACCGAGCCGTGGGACCGATCGATCCGCTCCTTGTCAGTGTCGTTCAGATCGTCGCCGCGGAGCGTCCACAGTGCGAAGCCGAGGAACGCGACACCCGACGCGGCCTCGATGGCGCGGCCGGGGAGCGCGTTGCCGATGAGCGCGCCGATGCCGACCGACAGCAGATGCACGAGGGCGGTCGCGATCGTGATCCCGATGAGGACCGGGATCGCGGGATAGCGAGTCGCGAAGCCGAGCGCCATGAGCTGGCTCTTGTCGCCGAGCTCTGCGATGAAGATCACGCCGAAGCTGAGGAGAAACGCTTCGAGCACGTCAGGTCGCTGGCACCGGCCGTCCGACCTTGCCGGTCTGGTACCGGCGGCGGAACAGCACGTACGCGACCAACCCGCCCGGCATCGGCAACCAGTACGACGCCAAGCGGTAGATCAGTGTCGCGAGCACGGCATCGCCGCCGCTCACACCGGCGAGGGCGAGGGTCGCGGTGAGGCCCGCTTCGACGAAGCCGAGACCTCCCGGCGTGATCGGGATCATGCCGAGGATCTGAGCAGCGGCGTAGGCGAGAAGCACGAGGGCGGGATCCGGTTTTGCACCGACAGCAGTGAGCGCGACGAGCAACGTGAGGTAGTCGAACAACGATCGACCGACGGTGCTGAGCACCGCGGCACCGAGGTGTGAGCCGAACGTGGCGCGGATCAGGTCGCGCTCGCGGACGAGCCGGTACGGGAGGTCGGTGAGGGGAGCCTTCTTGCGC
Source organism: Acidimicrobiales bacterium (assembly GCA_035497855.1). Lineage (GTDB taxonomy): Bacteria > Actinomycetota > Acidimicrobiia > Acidimicrobiales > DATKAS01 > DATKAS01. The sequence goes on along the minus strand of DATKAS010000458.1, from coordinate 1,579 downwards.
TCGATGCGATTGCGCAGCCGTTGGATCAGCGAGCCCGTGATCTCGAGGGGGCGGTCGAAGATGAGGAGGCACGCTGAGCCGAGGGCGAGGAGCACGAACGCGATCGCGCCGAGCCACGCGGCCTGCGCGAGGCCAGCAGGCACCTTGGTGCCGGTCAGGATCGCCGGCAGAGCGAGCACTGGCAGAGCGAGCACCGTGCCCGTGGTGAGCAGTGAGAGCGCGGTGATCGACGAGCCCGCGGTGGCGGCGTCGATGCCCGCCGTCGTGAGCATCTTGAACTGGAGCGCGGCGCCCGCAGCTTGACCCGCGGGGATGATGCTCGTCATCGCACCGCTCGCGAGCTGTGACGTCGCGACCGGGAACCACGCCTTGGTGCGCAGCGCGATCCGTTGCAGGCTCCAGAAGCACACGAGGCTCAGCGTCTCGGTGATGGCCACCGCGACGAACCATCCCGGGCTCACGCGCTCGAGGTCCTTCCACGAGCCGAGCACCGAGACGAGCGCGGGGAACAGGAGGTAGAGCGACACCGCCGTGATCAAGAGCATGACGATGCGGATGACGACCTTGCGGCGGCTCGGGGTCGCGACCGAGCCGGTCGCCCGTGTGTCATCGATCGCAGCGTTGATCGCGACCACCCGATTGGGCATCGGCGGCTCGTGTTCGGGGGCCACCGTGTCACGGTAGCGAGTCGCGGGTAGGTCGCCTGAGTAACGTCGATTGACGTGGCCGACCTTTCGAGTGCGTGCGGGGAGAACCCCGGCAACGCATGCGAATGGGTGTGGAACGAGACGCACAACGAGAAGCTCTCGAAGCTGGCGCAGTGGGTCGTCGACAAGCCTTTGCAGATCCTCGTCGTGATCGTCACCACGTGGATCGTCGCGTGGGTGCTCCGCAAGATCGTGCGGCGCTCGGTTCGGAAGTTCGTCGTGCTCGGAGGCCGGAACCCGCTGGTGGTCGATGATCCCGACCGTCGGGAGCAGCGCGCGAAGACACTGAGCGGCGTGACCGCGAGCTCGGTCGGCGTGCTCGTGTGGACAGCCGGAGTGCTGACGATCATGGCCATCCTGGGCTTCGACGTGAAGGCGCTCGCGCTCGGTAGTGCGTTCGTGGGTGCCGCACTCGGATTCGGCGCGCAGCAGGTCGTCAAGGACCTGCTCGCTGGCTTCCAGATGCTGGTCGAGGACCAGTTCGGCGTCGGCGACACGATCACGGTGCTGAACGTCGAGGGCCGTGTCGAGCGGGTCTCGATGCGCACGACCGACGTGCGGGATTCGCAGGGAACGCTGTGGCACATCGCGAATGGCGACGTGCGCGTGCTCGGCAACAAGTCGTCGGACTACGCGACCGCCGTGCTCGACGTGGACGTCACCTCACGCGTCACGGCGAGCGAAGCGCTCGAGGTCGTCACGAAGCTGACTGAAGACGCTGCGAAGGATCCGGACGTCGCGAACCGTCTGCTGCGTCCACCGCACGTCGTCGGCGTGCAGAACGTGCTGCCCGACCGCACCACGGTCCGCGTGACCGCTCGCACGAAGCCGGGCGAGCAGTTCGCGGTGCAGCGGCTGATGCGCACCTACAT
>DATKAS010000457.1:0-2149 GCA_035497855.1 Acidimicrobiales bacterium | reverse complement strand
CGCCTCCCGGATGAGGACGAGGTTCTCGATGCGCAGCCGTCGCAGCATCCCGTCGATGGTAGACGCGGGATCCGACGCCGCCCATTGTCATGTCGGGACAAGACCCGACAACGGGGCGACGCCATCGAGCGACAGGACGCTAGCCCAGGCAACCGCGCTTGCACTCGGTTAGTCCTCGACTACCGTGAGATGCGATGAAGTTCGACCTTGAATGGCGCGACCGTCGCGTCGGCTCGTCGCAGACTCCGCGGCGCTTCCTCGACTACATCGTTGACGGCGATTCGCTGTACGAGCGGCACGGCGCAGACTTCATCGCTCCCCTCGGCTGGCTACCGGCGGACGAAGACGAGAAAGCGGCGCGTCGACTCCTGCGGGAGGAGCCGCCGGACGTTGACGGGCGCGTCGCCCTCTACATCTGCCCCGAAGACGGCGATCTCTTATGCGGCGCGATCACGGCCCGGATCGAGCGCGATGGCGAAGACATCATCTGGAGCGATCTCGCCATGTCCTCGTTCGACTTCGTGGAGCGGAAGTGGCATCACGACCCCAAGTGGGACGAGCTGCGATTCCCGGCGAGTGAGTACCGCAAGGCGATCGCTGAACGCCCGCCGGTCGGGTGACCTTCCCGGACGCTGGCCCAGGCCACGAGTCATCTGCTGGTGGCGACTGCACTCCGCCGCTGGCAGACTTCCGGTGACGCCATGCGTACCGCGACCGTGACCACGCTGGTCGTTGCGAGCCTCGCATTACTGGCTTCGGCGGCGGCTGCGGTGGAGCGTCCAAGCCTCTACTTCCTGACCGCGTCAGGAAGCGTGCTCCTTCCAGTTCAACCAAGTCGGACGCTGACACCGAACGCCGCGCTGTATCGGCTAGCCGTCGTCCCAGCGTCCCTGCGGCACCGCGGCTTGCAGTCCCCGTTTCCCGTCGGAAGTAAGCCGATCCACCTATCGGCGGCTAGAGGGATCGCGACCGTCACGCTGGCCGGCGAACGACTCACTAGCTTGCACACGATTCCTCGCCTGCGCCTGATTGGGGCGGTCACGTACACGCTGACGAGCTACCCGACCATCCGAGGCATCCAGTTCATGCTCGACGGGAAACCCTGGGGCGTCTACGACCACTCTGGCCGAGTGATACGCACCTATCACCGTGGTACTGCCAGCAATCCGTGGTTGACCGCCTGCGCTCCCGGCGACGGATGCTTTAGCCCGTAGCTCAGGGCACATTGCCGCACGCTCGCGCACACGAGGGTCCTCAGCCCGCGCCGATTGCACCCTCGATGCGAACGCGAAGTGGCTCCGTCGCGCCAACCTCATCGAGCAACCTCCGGGCGAAGCTGTCCTCGGACTGGCGGGTCATTGCCAGAAGCAGATGCTCTGTCCCGACAATCGCGTGACCTCTTGCGTCAGCGAGATCACTCGCATCGCGGAGTAGTTCTTCGACCTTCCCGGACAGTTCGGTCATACCCGCATCATGATCGAGCATCAGTTGCGCGACCGCTCCCTGGGACGCATCCTTGTTTCATGACCCGGTGTCTACGATCGGCCCTGTTCGTCGGCGCGCTCCTGGTCTGCCCATGGGGCATCGCGGCGGCGACAGCCACCATCGTTCCCGAGCACGGGATAGCGGGGATCACGCTCCGAATGACTCAGAACCAGGTGCGCGCTCACCTCGGCAAGCCGACGAAGATCACGCGGTCGCATGGTGCACTCGGGTCAGTGGTGACGCGGCTCCATTACCCGACGCTCGACGTCGACGTCCAGGTGCTCAACGGAAAGAACATCGTCACCCGCGTGCTCACAACGAGTTCAACCGAGCACACCACATCCGGTGTCGGCGTCGGATCGCCGCTCGCAGCGGTAAAGCGGTTGAGCGGCGTCCATTGCTGGTGGGAGGCGTCGTCGCACTACTGCGCTTTGGGCGATCGGGCGGAGCCGCTGAGCCACCAGACCCTGTTCTGGATCGGGCCGAAGCAGCGGGTCACACTCGTGTCGGTCTCGCTGACCGTGAACAGTTGAAACCCGGTGGCCGAGCCGGGTCGGGGCACGCGTCTCTTCAGGCGGGTGGCGTCCCGTCGCGCAGCCAGCGCACGTCCTCGGCGATCTCTTCGATCGGGTCGCGGCCGAGATGGCCGGCGTCGTCGATCTTC
>DATKAS010000456.1:0-3281 GCA_035497855.1 Acidimicrobiales bacterium | reverse complement strand
CGACGCCGAGCCCCGCGGCCGCGGCCGCGACGCGCACGATCGCCTCGGCAAAGCCGACGCCGATGAGCTGGCGGGGCGCGCGCGCCGGATTCGTGAGCGGCCCGAGCAGGTTGAACGGCGTGCGCAGACCGAGCTGGCGGCGAACCTCGGCGACGCGCCGCGTCGCCGCGTGGTAGAACGGGGCGAAGAGAAAGCAGATGCCAAGCTCGTCGAGGCATCGACCGGCGTCGTCGGCAGGGACCTCGATCCGCGCGCCGAGCGCGCCAAGCACGTCGGCGCTTCCGGAGCGCGACGACGCGGCGCGGTTGCCGTGCTTCGCGACCGGGAGGCCCGCCGCCGCGATGACGAACGCCGCGGCCGTCGAGATGTTGAAGGTCCCGGAGCCGTCGCCGCCCGTCCCGGCCGTGTCGACGAAGACGCGGTGGCGCGTTCGCACGAACGTCGCGCGCGCGCGCATCGCTTCGGCAAGACCGGCAAGCTCCTCGGGCGTCTCGCCCTTCATCGCGAGGGCCACGAGCGCCGCGCCGACCTGCGCGTCGGTGGCCTCGCCGCTCACGAACATGTCCGCGAGTCGCATGGCCTCCTCGCGGGTCAGGTCGTGACGCGCGACGAGCCGTGCGAGGAGCTGGGCGATCATAAGAACAGCGGCCCGGTCCCCGACTTGTGAAGGAAGTTTTCGAGCAGCTGCTTGCCGTGCGCCGTCATGATCGATTCGGGATGGAACTGCACGCCCTCGCACAGCAGCTCGCGGTGGCGAAGGCCCATGATGATCCCATCGGGCGTCGTCGCAGAGACCTCGAGGCACGCGGGGACCGACTCGCGATCGACGACGAGCGAGTGGTAACGGGTCGCCGTGAACCGGTACGGGAGACCGTCGAAGATCGTGTTGCCGTCGTGGCAGATCTCGCTCGTCTTGCCGTGCATCAGGTATGGAGCGCGCACGATCTTCCCGCCGAAGGCTTCGCCGATCGCCTGATGGCCGAGGCACACGCCGAGGACCGGCGTCGTGCGCGAGAAGCTGAGCACGACGTCGATGCTGATGCCCGCCTGCGAGGGCGTGCCGGGTCCGGGCGAAATCACGATGTGCGAGGGCGCCATGATGGCGATCTCCTCGAGCGTGACCTCGTCGTTGCGTACGACCTTCGGGTGCGCGCGAAGCTCTCCGAGGTACTGAACGAGGTTGTAGGTGAACGAATCGTAGTTGTCGATGACGAGGACCATCGGTCTGATCCTATCGAGTTCGCGCGGCGCGAGCAAGGTTCGTGTGGTTCGACCTAGACCTGACCGGAGATCGTAGCGGACGAGGTTCGGCCGGGCCACCAGAGGTTGGGGCTGGTTGGCCTGGGCAGGTTGCGCGAAGACGAGGATCCAACGGGCGCGGTCCGAGGCCTGTCCGCCCAGCGGGAGTCGTTCGCGTCGATGGTTCCGAGTCGTCACTACTCACACCCGGCGCCGGTGGGCGCACACTCAGATACCGGGCGCTCGTCCTCCTGTGCTCTCGGGTCCGTATTCGCCCACGAGCACCTGGAAGAGCACCTGCTCGCACCACCACCGCCACGGCCTCTTGCGATCGCCCGCCCGAAGGTAGCGCGAGCGAAGATGCGAGACGAGGTTGTAGGCCATCAGCCGCAGCAGCCCGAGCACTTCGATGGCGTGGCCCTTGGTGCACCACGCCTTCGTGTCCTCGTCCCAGATGACGTCCGTCGTCCAGTTCGCCGAGTTCTCGATCATCCAGTGCCGCCGCACGACCTCGAGCGTGTGCCGCGCCGTCAAGCGCCCGCGATGGGTGTTGGTGAGCAGGTAGCGCCGCTCGATGCTCGACGGCCCACCGCCGACGCGCACCTCACGATCGACCCTCCATACCTGCTCCAGGTGTGTCCACGTCAGATAGCCCGCCATGTCTGAGCTGCGCAGGAGGTGATAGCGCACCTGCTTGCCCTGATACGGCTCCCACTCGGTGCTATATTCAGGTGAGCGCGTGCCGCCCAGCAGTCGCTCGGCTTCGGCAAACAACTCCGGCTGATTCTGCTTCACGACAAAGATGTAGCCCTTGTTGGCCTCAGCCACGCGCGTGGCGTTCTCGAGCGAGCAGTAGCCGCTGTCCATCGAGTAGACCTCGATGAGGACGCCATAGGCCGCCTCGAGCGACGCGAACACCGTCGCAAAGATGCCCATCTCATTCGTCTGGGCTGGGATGGCCAGCTGATCGATGACCGGGCACCCGGCGGCCGAGATCACGCAACTCCTGACGGCGCGAAGCTGCCAATAGGCCGGTCGGTTCTCGGGATGTGCGACCTGACAGATCTGCGGGTCGGGACCAACATCGCCTGTGCCACTCAAGAGCGTCTTCCCATCGATGGCCGCCACCGTGCACGAGAGCCCAATGGGCTCGAGCGCCTTTGCGCGCCACAGCGCGTAGCCTTGCGCGTGCAGTTGCTCGCGCAGTCCATCGGGGCCGAGTCCCGAGAGCAGATCGTAGAGGGTCGTGTCGGGTGTGCGGCCTGCGATGGTTGCGCGCACCCACCGGCCCTCCCATTCGGTCAACTCCTCGACGCCTCGCAAGCTTCGTCGGTTGGTGATCAGGCCGAAGAGCAAGGCCGTCAGCAATGGGTTCAACCTCCAGCGCCGCCCGTGGCGAGAGCGCGGGTCCTCGACGAAGCGTGCGAAGTCCCACGAAGGCTTTCGCAGCGTGCGCTGCAGAAAACGGCTTGAACGATCGAGCAGCTTCGAGATACTAGCCATAGCGCTCGACCTCCTTGATGAACTTGGGTCTCAGCTGTGTGGGTGCGCCCACCGGCGCTGAGTTAGCAACCCGATTTCATCAAGGAGCCGTCCGTTTCGCACGCCCTCGCCGACGATTGCGAAAATGCGACGCTCGCACGCACCCGCTCCGCGCGCATCCATCCGCTTTTCTTCACTCTCGCTTACCCCCGACGAGATCTTTCTCTCACCGGTCAGGTCTAACCCTCGCCGTCGCATTCAGAGCGAGCCGAAGAACTCCTGCTCGGCGGGATTGAATCCGGCGCCGAGCAGCATCCCCGGTCGCGAGAGCGCGTCGAAGCGATCAAAGACCGAGAGCACGTTGTTGCGCACGCTGCGCGAGAAGAACGACGACCACGCCGCGATCTGACCGACCTGTCGCGCCGTGTCCTGGACACGCGTCACGAATCGCTTCCGCACGCGCTCGTACTGAGGGCCGACTGCCGCAAGCGGCTCACCCGCGCGGACCGCGCGATCGAGGAGGCGAACGAGCACGAGCGCGTCGACCATCGACGAGTTCG
>DATKAS010000455.1:0-2071 GCA_035497855.1 Acidimicrobiales bacterium | reverse complement strand
GCGCGGCACGACGCGGGCAGAGATCGAAGCAGCGGTGAGTGACGCGCTTCACAGCCTCGAGCTCGAGCATCGTGCCGACGTGCGAGTCGGTTCGTTGAGTGGCGGTCAGCGCAAGCGGGCGAGCATCGCCGCCGAGCTGCTGACGCGGCCACGCGCGCTCTTCCTCGACGAGCCCACTTCGGGCCTTGATCCCGCGACGGCGGCAGCGCTCATGCGCACGTTACGCGGGCTCGCCGAGCAGGGCACCACCGTGATCTTCACGACCCACAACAGCGACGACCTCGCCGCGACCGATCGTGTCGCTTTCATGGCGCCCGGCGGCTGTGTTGCGTTCGTCGGCACGCTCGACGACGCGCTCGTGCGCTTCGGTGCGCGTCGCAACGCAGACATCTACGACCGTCTCGTCGCGGGCACGTGCACGCCGTGGCGCGTGGAAGCGGACGATCGGCTCAGCCCGGTCGCAGTCGCCCGGGAGCGGCGGATCGGGCCGGTGCAGGAGTGGGCAGTGCTGAGCCGTCGCAACTTCGACGTGCTCAGCCGCAACCCGCTCACGCTCGCGATCCTCGCCGGATCTCCTGCGCTGGTCATCGCGATGTTCGTCGTCCTGTTCAAGCCGAACGCGTTCGGCGTGAACCTCGACGCGACCGCCTACTGGATGGCGTTCGCCGCGTTCTTCTTCGGTCTGACGTTCGGGCTGTTGCAGATCGCCACGGAGATGGCGATCGTCCGTCGGGAACGCCTCGTCGGCATGAGGGTCGGGCCATACCTGGCAGCGAAGGTCACCGTCCTCGCGCCGATCCTGCTCGGCGTCATCGTCGCGATGCTCGCGACGCTCGGCGCGCTCGACCGCCTGCCGAACCTCGGCCTCGACACCTACTGGCGACTCACCGTGAGCTTGCTCGCGTTGGCGGTCGCTGCACTCGCGCTCGGGCTTCTCGCTTCCGCGGCGGTCACCGATCCGACGCAGGCGACGCTCGCGTTGCCGATGCTCTGCTTCCCGGCCGTGCTGTTCGCGGGTGCCGTGCTCCCGATCAGGGACATGGCAGCCGTGGGACGAGGGATCAGCGTGTTCGTGCCCGCCCGCTGGGGGTTCGAGGCCGTGCAGCACGACCTCGGGATCGGAGGGTCAGGCGGCCGCACGATCCTCGTCGCCTTCACCCTGATCTTCTTCGCCGCGGCGGCCCGAGTCCTCACCGCGAAGACATGACCGCCGCGGTGTGACGAGCGACGATCCGGTTCTCGTCCGCCTCGACGACGTGCACCGTGAACGGCTCCAGATGCGCGAGTCCGGCACAGATCTCCTCCCGCAGCACCTGTGATCGTTCGCCGATGCCGCCGGTGAACACGAGTGTGTCGATGCCACCGAGCGCGACGACCATCGCACCGATGTGCTTGCGCACCGTCATGACCCACAGGTCGACTGCGAGCGCGGCCCGCTCGTCGGTCGCTCGACGCGACAGCAGCGTCTTCATGTCCGCAGTCGAGCCCGAGACACCCACCAGCCCGCTCTCGCCCTCCACGACCTGCTCGAGCCCGTCCGCGTCGAGCCCGCGCGACCGCATCAGGTGGATGAGCGCCCCCGGATCGACGTCGCCCGCCCGCGAGCTCATCATCAGCCCGCCGATCGGAGTGAGGCCCATCGTCGTGTCGTGCGCGCGGCCGTTCAGCACCGCGGCGAGGCTGCATCCGCTTCCGAGGTGCGCGATCACCGCCCTCGACCCGAGCGCGTCGCCGAGTGACGCGACCGTCCACTCGTACGAGAGGCCGTGGAACCCGTAACGGCGCACTCCCGGATCGCCCGGCAGCGGCAGCGTCCGGGCCACGAGCGGGAGGTCGTGGTGGAACGCCGTGTCGAAACACGCGACTTGAGGCACTCCAGAGAACGTCTTCGTGCACCATGAGATCCCCGAGAGCGCGGCCGGCTGGTGGCGAGGCGCGAACACGGCGGCTGCCTCGATGTCGGCGAGCACTGCGTCGTCCATGAGCGACGGCATCCAGCGTGACGGCCCCCCGTGCACCACACGATGGCCGATCGCATCGGGAGGAGGCACGTCGCGCAGCCCGTCGAGCC
>DATKAS010000454.1:0-2053 GCA_035497855.1 Acidimicrobiales bacterium | reverse complement strand
TGGGACAAGGTCATGAACCTCGACCGCTTCGACCTCCGCTGATCGGTCCGGTACCCGCTCGCTGCTGAGCCGTGCATGTGTCGAGGGGCATCGGAGGGTACGTGATCGGGGGCGTCGCTCGGCGACGTCGATCGCCGGCAGCCGCACATGAACCCAGCTTGGCTTCGACGCCGTCGTCCTCGTAGCGTCTTCGCATGGCCAAGGTTGCTGGTACGGAACCGGGGCAGCGCCAGCTCAACGGTCCGCAGACCACCGGTCGGACGTACCGGAACCTCTCCGAGCCGACGCACAGCGCGCGCTGCGACGAGGACGTCGCGGTCACGGTGCGCGATGGCACCGTGCTCTTGGCCGACGTGCACCGCCCTGATGATGACGGCCGGTACCCGGTCCTGATTTCGGCGTCGCCGTATCCGCGCCAGATCCAAGACCTTGGCGCGCCGATGGGCTTCATCGAAGCAGGCGCCACAGACTTCTGGGTGCCGCGCGGCTACGTGCATGTGATCGCGAACCTGCGGGGCACCGGCGGTTCCGGTGGGACGTTCGGGTTCTTCGACGAGCAGGAGCGTCACGACGTTCACGATCTCGTCGAGTGGGCGGCGGCGCAGCCCTGGTGTGATGGCAACGTCGGAATGCTGGGGATCAGCTACTTCGCGATGACCCAGCTCGAGGCGGCCATCGAGCAGCCCGAGCATCTGCGTGCGATCTTCCCGCTCGCGGTGACGACGGACCTGTACGACGCGGCGATGCACCACGGGCTGTTCAGCGCAAGCTTCGTCACGCCGTTCCTCGCCATGGTCGGGCTGACGTCAGCGCGCAGCGACAAGTTCTGGCGCAGCGCCCTCATCGACGCGGCGCGGCACGTGTTGCGAACCCCGCCACTGCATCGCAAGTTCGCGACCATGAACGGCGAGTCGTCGGTCGTGGTGCTGAAGGAGGCGCTCAAGCTCCACCACGAACCGCATCCGTGGGACGACCTGTGGCGCGCCATCGCGGTCGAACATCCGCTGCATGACGAGTGGTGGGACGAGCGCGACCTGACACCGCTGCTCGACCGAGTCCAGGTGCCGACCTACCTGGGCTGCGACTGGCAGAACGTCCCCTTGCACCTGCCGTCGACGTTTCCCGCGTTCCGGGCGCTGGTGAACGCACCGGAGGTGCGCGTGGCGATGCTCGGCGAGTTCGGCCTGACGTGGCCCTGGGAGAGCCTCCACGTCGAAGCGCTCGCCTGGTACGACCACTGGCTCAAGGGGCGCGACACCGGGATCCTCGACGGAGACCCGATCCGCTACTGGATGCCCGGCGCCGACGAGTGGCGGACGGACACGGCATGGCCACCGCAGTCGGCGCAGCTCCGCGCGTTCTCACTCCGGTCCGACGGCGTGCTCGGCGGCGACGACGGCCCCACAGGTGCCCGGTCGCTGATGGTGCTCGGGACCGGTTTGAACCGAGCGAAGCCGAGCGAAGCGGATCCGCCTTCCAAGCTCGAGTGGACAACGGCTCCGCTCGACGACGCGCTCGACGTCGCCGGCGATCTGGAGCTCGAGGTGCACGCCACCACGACCGCCATCGACACGGCATGGTTCGTCACCCTCCAAGACGTCGCCCCCGACGACACGAGCGTTGACGTCACCGCCGGGTTCCTCCGTGCGAGCGTCCGCGCCGTCGACGACCAGCACAGCGTGCCGGGCACCCCCGTGCTTCCCTGTCGCACGAGCGAAGGCATCGTGCCCGGCGAGCTGACCGTCTACCGCGTGCCGCTCGTGACGACTGCGCGCCGCTTCGACGCAGGCCATCGCCTGCGGATCGTGCTCGCCAGCGACGACCAGGACACCTCGGTGCCGGCGATCATGGGATTCCGCCACGCAAGCGTGGGCACCAGCAGCCTCAACACGATCCACTCCGCGTCACGCCTGCTCCTCGCCGTCATGTGATCGGAAGCTAGATACGCTCCGACGGTGGCAGCCGAACCGCACGACGAACAGCAGAACACGGTCGAGCTCGAGCAGGCGCTCACGCAACTGGCATGGGCCGACCCCTCCATCGCCGACGACCC
>DATKAS010000453.1:0-4328 GCA_035497855.1 Acidimicrobiales bacterium | reverse complement strand
ACGATCAAGCGATCTTCGACGCGACGGTGTTCATCGCCCTCCGCCTCGCGTTCTCGACGGTGAACGACGCGCTCGGCGCTGCACCCGACAAGGAGCTCGTCGAGAAGGTCCCCGCGCGAGTGCGGGACGCAGTGCGATACGGACGTGCGCCGATGACGGCCCCGTCAGGCTGAGCGGACCACCTCGCGGACTGCTGCGCGCGCCAGGAGCCGAGTCGAGTCGAGCGTCGGCAGCGTGGAATTCGTCTCGTCGATGATGAGCGGGATCTCGGTGCACGCGAGCACGACCGCGTCACACCCGTCCCGGACTCGTAACCGCTCGATGACCGCTCGGTGGAACTCCACGGCCTCTGGCTTGAAGACGCCGAAGACGAGCTCGTCCATGATGATCCGTTGGAGCTCGTCGCGTTCAGCGACGTTCGGTCGCACTGCGTCGATGCCGACGGCGGAGAGCTTGCTCGGATAGACGTCGCTGTCGATGAGCCAGCGCGTGCCGAGGACGCCGATGCGGCGGAACCCTCGCTCTGCTGCGCTCGCCGCTACGACTTCGGCGATGTGGAGCCACGGTGCCGGCGAGCGGTCGAGGATGTAAGGCAGCGCCTTGTGGCAGGTGTTGTCCGGGCAGATGAGGAGATCTGCGCCACCCGCTGCGAGCTTGTTCGCGGAGTCGAGCATGAGCTCACCGACACCGGCCCAGTCGTCCGCATCGAGGACGATCGAGTAGTCGCCGAGCGAGTTGCCGTGGAGCGACACCTCCGGGTGGCCGTGCCCTCCGAGGAGCGCCTCTCCCTCGTGACACACAGTTCGGTAGCAGAGGGACGCGCCTTCTGCCGAGCAAGCGACGATGCCGATGTGATGGCTCATGGTCGTGATTCTCGCGAGTCGAGGCTCGAGTCGTTCAGCCGCACGCGCCGCTCGACAGCACCTCGATCGCCTCATCCTCCTCGAGGCCGAGCATGTCGGTGAGCACCTCGTAGGTGTGCTCACCGAGGCAGGGGGCGGGGAAGCGAGGCCCGTTGTCGTAGCCGAGGATCTGGAACTGGTGGCCCTCGTAGGGCACCTCGCCCATCTCCGGATGCTCGAGGCGTCGGAAGAACGCACGGTGCGCGAGCTGGGGATCCGCGAGGTGGTCGCGCGACCGCTGCACCATCCCTGCAGGCACGCCAGCGGCCTGCAAGGTGGTCATCAGGTCGAGCGGCTCGTACATGCGGGTCATCTCACTGAGCTCTCGATAGATCAGGTCGATGCCGGCCCGCCGACCTGCTGCCGTGTCGAGCGAGGGGTCCATCGCCCACGCGGGGGAGCCGAGCGCCTTTCGCAACGCGTCCCACTGCTCGTCTGCCTCCACCTCGATCGCGCACCACTGATCGACTCCAGCGCAAGGGAACGCGTCGTGCGGTGTGTGGGAGGGATGGAAGTTGCCCGCTCGGCGAGCGCTGCGTCCCGACACCTGAACGTCGAGCAGCTCGGGCGTGAGGAAGTGCAACGCGGACTCCATCTGCGCTTGGTCGATGAACATCCCCTCGCCCGTGCGACGCCGATGGTCGAGCGCGGCGAGCAGTGTCGTCGCGAGGAACCGCGGGGCGATCGTGTCGGTGTACGCGTTGAACGGCCCTCCGGGCGGTCGGTCGTCCCAGCCGGTGATCTCGTAGAACCCGGACACCGCCGCCGCGTGGTAGCCGTAGCCGGCGAGCTGCGAGGCGGGGCCGTACTGCCCCATCAAGCACGTCGTCGCCATGATGATGTCGGGGTTGAGCTCGCGGGCGACGTCGTAGCCCAGCCCGAGCTCGGCCATGGTGCCGGCAGTGAACGAGTCGAGCGCGACGTCGCACCATGCGAGCAGCTGGCGCGCGACGTTCAGACCGGCTGGGTGCTTCAGGTCGAGCTGCAGGGACAGCTTCGACGTGTTGAACGATCCGAAGAACTGGCACCGGTTGATCCCGGGGACGTCGTCTTTGAACGGGCCGACGAGCCGAAGCCGGTCGGCGGGCTGGTCGCTCTCGACGTGCACCACAGTCGCGCCGTGGTCTGCGAGTGCCTTCGCCGTGATCGGGCCGACACCGATCCACGAGAAGTCGGCGACCTTCACGCCCTCCAAAGGGAGACGGTTCTGGGTGGTCGGCGTCGTCACGCGAGCCGGCGTCCGAGGCAGCGCGTCGAGCACCTCGCTCGTGTGCTCTCCCAAGTTCGGAGCGGGACGCTCCCATGCGACCGGCGCGAGCGAGGTCTTCACGAATTGCCCCGGCGCCTTCAGCACCTTCCCCGTGGACAGCTTCACGTCGTCCCAGTAGTCCCGAGCCTGGAGGTGCTCCATGGCGAGCACGTCGGCGACGGTGTTGACGGGAGCGAGGGTCACGCCGCGTTCGATCCCACCCTCGAACAGCTCGGCCTTCGTGTGCTGCAAGGTGAACGCCGTCACGGCCGCACGCACCTCGTCGTAGGTGTAGGTGATCTCGCCGCCGCTGAGCATCCGCAGCTCGAAGGTGTTCCAATCCTCCGCGTCGGCCCACTCTCGAGTGACGACTCCTGCATCGACCATCCACGGCACGAGGCCCACGAGCGTGTTGGTCGTGACGATGAGGCACACCTCGCCGTCGGCGCACGGGTAGACGAGGGGCGTCACGAGCACGCTGAGCTGGAGCACCGTGCCGTTCCGCTCGATGTCGCGCCCTTGGATCGCGTGGGCGATCATCGCGTTGAGGCCGGTCCAGAAGACCGAGGCCTGCACGGAGACGTCGACGAGCTGGGCTTCGCCCGTGATCAGCCGGCGCTGATGCGCGACAAGCGCGCCGAGCGCGCTCTCGACCGACGCGTGGAGCCATGTCTGCGGCACAGTGATGCGCACCGGCCGCCGATCGGAGTCTCCGTTCAGGGCCATTGCTCCGCCCATCGCGGCGAGCGTGAGGTCGGTGGCCCGATGGTGCGCGTACGGCCCGGACTGTCCGAACGGCGAGATCGCGACGTACACGAGGTCGGGCCGTGCCGCTCGCAACGCGTCGAACCCGAGCCCACGGTCGTCCATCGCGCCCGGGCCCGCGTTCTCGAAGACGAAGTCGGCGGTCGACACGAGATCGAGGAAGTCGCGCCGCGCTTCGGGCGAGTCGATGTCGAGGATCACACTGCGCTTGCCGCGGTTGTACGCCTGGAAGCGCAGGTCGCCGAGCTGTTCGTCCGAGCGCGATGTCGAGCCCTCCGGCGGCTCGACCTTGATCACGTCAGCGCCGAGGCCCGCCAGGACGAACGTTGCGAGCTCGGCTCTCCCGTCGGTCAGGTCGAGCACGCGGTACGGCGCCAGCATCCCTCCGTCGTTCGGCACGCTCGCATGTTGTCACGCGAGGTCAGATCCGTGACGCGCCACGAAGGCTTCGACCGCGCCGTTGGCGCCCGTGACCCTCGGCTCAGAGCTCGCCGCTGGCCAACAGCTCGACGGGATCCTGCAGCTCGACGGCGCCGAGGTAGCCGCCACCGATCGCGAGCGCGTCGTGGACGGCGTAGCCGAGCAATGCCTGCGACGCGCGGGGGAGCGTCCGCACCACATCGATCGGTGTCGCGAGGTACTGGTTCTCCTCGGTGTGCAGCCAGCCGAGGCAGTAGCTCACGTGCATGCCCTGGCGGGTCTTGTCGGTGGTGGTGTTCGCCCCGCCGCCGTGGATCGTCGAGCCGAGGTAGATGACAGCGGAACCAGCGGGCATCTCGGCGGGCACGAGGTCGCTCGGCTGCGCCGTTCGATCGCGATCCCAGCGATGGCTCCCCGGGGCGACGCGTGTCGCGCCGTTCTCCGCGGTGAAGTCGACCAGAGCGAGCACTGACGCGACCTGCACGTCGGGGTGGGGCTGGGGCAGATGGGGCCACACTGCTTCGTCGCGGTGCAGAAGCTGGTCGGGCGAGCCGGGTCCGCGGTCGAGCAGCTGCGCGACGTTCAGCCGGTAGCACGCGCAATTCGGGAGCAAGACCTCGTCGCACACGGCGCGGTAGATCGGGTGCGTGAGGATCTCGGTGGCGAACACGCGTGACTTGCCGGCGAGCCCGGTGATCGTGCGGGTCTGCGGGCCATAGAACCATTGGAAGATGTCGTTGAACATCACCGATCCGCCGCGAGGCGTCACATCCATGATCGGGTCGACCTCGGCGTTGAACCGGCAGAGCAGGTCGCGGTCGAGGAAGTCCTCGACGATGACCGCTCCGTCTTGTTGGAGCGCTGCGACGATCTTCGCGGGGTCCTCGGCGGCGTTGATGTGCTCGATGCCCATCGGGCAAGGCTACGCGGCGGTCGCAGGTTGGCAAGGATGGAGCCATGACCGACCGAAGCGAGACCGAGGCGAACCGCGC
>DATKAS010000452.1:0-4504 GCA_035497855.1 Acidimicrobiales bacterium | reverse complement strand
GCGGTCGCTCCGAAATAGAGCGAGGGACCTTCGAGACCCATCGCACCACCGAAGCCGAGTGTCGCGATCGCCGCGGTCATGCGCGCAGCCAGGCCTCGCAGCGTCAGCGAGACGCCCGGGTTGTGGAATGAGCGCAGGTATTCGTCGGAGGTCGCGGGCGACATGCCGCCCCCGACGATTCTCAGTGCGATGAGGCTGAGCAGCAGCCCGACCGTGGGCGCGAGCGCCACGACCCACAACGGCTGTCGCTCGATGTGGTCGAGCAGGCCGTCGACGACGATGCGCTCGAACCCGGCCACGCCGAACCCGGTGATCATGCCGACGACGGCAGACATCACGACGATCTGTGTCGACTTCTCGACGACTCGCCGCACGCGATCGCGGGCTTCGCTCATGGTGTGTCCCACCCGGCAGCCCACGCCTGATCTGGCACCTCGCCCGCGGCGTCGCTGAACGTCTGGAGCCCTTCGACCATCGCCTCACGAAGTTGCTTCGGCACGTCCTTCACGACGCGTGCGATCTCGCGACGGCGCGCGGTGGTGACACGGTCGAGGAGCGCACGGCCGCGACGACTGAGGCGGACCTCGACCTCGCGCCGGTTGCCCACAGCGACGCTCCGGTCGATGAATCCGGCGCGCTCGAGCCGGTCGCACATCCGCGTGACCGACGACGAGTGCACACCCAGCTCATCGGCCAGATCGGTCACCCGCTGGGAGCCATGGGCAGCAAGCGCCACGAGCGCCCGGTACTGCGGCAGCGTGACCGCGTCGTCGACCTGCGCGATCGAGCGTGCCGCCACCGCCACGAGCGCCCGTGACGCCCGAAGCACCGCGTCGACGAGATCGTCCGAGTCCTGCATAGTGCAAGTGTTGCACACTGCACGGAAAATCGCCCGGCGTTCCCGAGTTGCGACGTCGGCTCCGGACCGCGGTGTCAGCTGATCACGTAGTCCTCGGGGTCGGGCTGCTTGGTGCGCTGCCAGTACTCGAGGAGGGTGAACGGCCAGTTCTGCGCGACATGGCCGTGGTCGTTCTTGTACCAGCTGTTCACGTCGCTGGCGCCCCAGGCCATCATCCGGTTCTCGGCGTCGACGGCCTCGTTGAAGGTGTCGTGCACGTCCTTGCGCACCTCGATCGCCTTGGCTCGGTTGTCGAGCAGGAGCTTGAGGCAGCCGAGGATGTAGCGGACGCCGCACTCGGAGAAGTACACGATCGAGCCGTTCACGACGATGTTCGTGTTCGGGCCGTAGAGGCAGAAGAGGTTCGGGAAACCGGGGATCGTGACGCCGAGATACGCGCGAGCGTCGCCGCCCCATTGCTCCTGCAGGTCGACGCCGCCGCGGCCGGTGACCCTCATCGGCGTGAGGAACTTCGACGCGAGGAAGCCAGTGCCGTAGATGAGCACGTCGAGCTGGCGCTCGGTGCCGTCGGCCGTGACGACGCCCTTCGGCGTGATCTCACGGATGTCGTCGGTGACGAGCTCGACGTTGTCGCGCTTCAACGCGCGCGCCCAGACGCCGTTGTCGCGGATCATCCGCTTCGCGCCGGGCGGGTAGTGCGGCGTCACCTTCTCGAGCAGGTCGGGACGATCCCCGAACTCGGCCTTGAGGTACTCGACCAGCACGAGCCGCACGAAGTCGTTCACCGCGCTCACCGACTCGCCACCCGCGGGCCATTCGGGATCGACGCGGAAGTTCGGCAGGCCACCATCGCCCATCCGCCAGAAGATCCAGAACCGGTTGAACTCGCTGTACGACGGCACGTGCTCGTAGAGCCACTTCAGGCCGCCCGACACCTCGTCGTGGTAGTCGGGCGTGGGGCCGATCCACGCGGGTGTGCGCTGGAACACCGTGAGCTCGCTGACCTGTGGCGCGATCTCCGGGATGAACTGCATCGCGCTCGCGCCGGTGCCGATCACGCCCACTCGCTTGCCGGCGAGGTCGACGTCGTGGTTCCAGCGGGCGGAGTGGAACGAGGGCCCCGCGAACGTGTCGCGGCCCTTGATCTCGGGGAGCTTGGGTCGGTTGAGCTGGCCGACGGCACTGATGACCGCGTTCGCGTGCATCGTCTCCGGGCCGGCGGGCCCGCGCACGTCCACCTGCCACCTCTCGGTCGCGTCGTCCCACGTCACCGACTCGACCTCGGTGTTGAAGTGGATGTGCTCGCGGAGCTCGAACGTATCGGCGCAGTGGCGGAAGTAGTCGAGCAGCACATCTTGCGTCGAGAAGTGCAGTGGCCAGTCGTGCCGCTGGGCGAACGAGTAGCTGTAGTTGTGGTTCGGGTTGTCGACGCGGCATCCCGGATAGCTGTTCTCCCACCACGTGCCGCCGACCTCTCGGTCCTTCTCGACGATCACGAAGGGGATGCCCGCCTGGTGCAGCCGGTGCGCCGCGAGCAGACCCGACATGCCGGCGCCGATGATCAGCACGTGGAAGTCGATCGCGGGATCGACGTGCCATGCGGGCGCGCGACGATCCTCGCCGCGGTAGGCGAGCTCTTCCTCGAGGAGCGGCAGGTAGGCGGCCATGTCCTCGCCGCCGACCGCGTACTCCATGATCCTGAGCAGCTCGTCGTCGCCGGGGATCGGTGCAGGCTGCGAGCCGCCGTCGCGGTACTTGATCAGGGTCTCGACCGCGAGCTCGCGCGCAACCCGGAGCTGGTCCTCCGTCAGGCCGCCTTGCTCCATCGCGAGGAGGAGCGGATCGGGACGGAGGTCGTCGCGCAACAGCGTGAGGTCACCGGTGAGGTACGCGAGGGCCGGCAGCAGCGGCGGCACCTCGGCCTCCGCGACCGCGCTGCGGATCTCGTCGTCGCTCGCGGTGATCTTGTCCGCGACCGGACGTTCCGGCCAGGAGCTCATCGCGCGGCGGCCGCGGCCGCGGCGCTGCTCTCGTCCACGCCCTTCGGCGCTTGCTGCTTCATGAAGCCGAAGAGGTAGCCGGCGACTCGCCGCATCTGGATCTCCTCGCTTCCCTCGGTGATGCGGTAGCGGCGATGGTGGCGGTAGATGTGCTCGAAGGGCTTGTGCCGTGAGTAGCCCATGCCGCCGTGCACCTGCATCGCACGATCAGCAGCTTCGCAGCACAACCGGTTCGCCCAGTAGTTGCACATCGAGACCTTGTCCGACTGCGAGAACGCGCCGTACTTGTCCATCTTCCACGCGGTCTTCTGGATCAGCGCGCGCAGCATCTCGCATTGCGTTGCCAGCTCGACGAGGGGGAACTGGATCGCCTGGTTGTGCGAGAGCGGCTTGCCGAACGGAGCACGCTCCTGCGCGTACTTCACTGCTTCGTCGATGCAGAACTCGGCGGCGCCGAGGCTCGACGCCGCCTGGCGGATGCGGTTCTCGTTGAAGAAGTGCTGCACGACCTGCAGGCCGCGGCCCTCGCCACCGAAGATCGCGCTGTCGGGCACGCGCACGTTCGTGAGGCGGATGTGCGCGTGGTCGGTCGGCATGTTGAAGGTCCAGAGGAACTCGACGACCTCGAAGCCCTCGCTCTTCGTGGGAACGAGGAACGCGGTGATGCCCATGCCGTCGCCCTGCTTGCCACTCGTGCGGGCGAAGATCAGGTCGTACTGGGCGGCGTGGATGCCGGTGTTCCACGTCTTCTCACCGTTGATCACCCACTCGTCGCCGTCGCGTTCCGCGTGGGTCTCCATCCACGTGGCATCAGAGCCGTGCTGTGGCTCGGTGATGCCGAACGCGAAGCCTCGCCTGCCCTCTGCGAGGTCATCGATCCACTCCTTCTTCTGCTCCTCGGTGCCGTACATGATCATGAGGAGCAGGCCGACGTTGTTGCCGACGATCGCGTGCTCGTTCTGCAGGTCGCAGTGCAGGCCGAGGCCCTTGCGCGCGAGGTGTTCGCGGATGACGGCCATGCCGAGGTTCGTACCCTCCTTGCCGCCGTACTCCTTCGGGAACGGGTAGCGGTAGTGGCCGGCCGCGTCGGCACGGCGACGCGCCTCGCGGAGGAGCATCTCCCACTCGTGGTTCGGGAGGCCGCCTCGCTCCCAGTCGGTGCGCGCGTCTTCACGACGGTGGTCGAAGAACCGGATGTTGTCGTTCTCCTGCTCGAGCGGCTTGATCTCGCGCTCGATGAACTCGTCGAGCTCGTCGAGGTAGTCGGCCAGATCCTGCGGGATGTCGAAGTCCACGATGTGTGCCCTTTCGTCAGACGGCGAGCGTCTCGCGCAGCTCGCGCTTCAGAACCTTCCCTGCCGCGTTGCGTGGCAGCTCTTCGTTCACGATCCAGACCCGTGTCGGCACCTTGAACGAAGCGAGTCGCGCGCTGACGTGCGTGCGGATGTCGTCCTCGGTGAGTGCAGCGTCGTCACGCACGCGCACGACCGCGCCGACCTCCTCGCCGTAGCGCTCGTCGGGGATGCCGATGATCGCAGCCTCGGTGATGTCGGGGTGCTCGTACAGCGCGGCCTCGACCTCGGCCGCATAGATGTTCTCGCCGCCGCGGATGATGACGTCCTTGAGGCGATCGACGACGTACAGG
>DATKAS010000451.1:0-3346 GCA_035497855.1 Acidimicrobiales bacterium | reverse complement strand
GCAAGCTCCACTTCCAGACCGCGGAGACGCTCGCGCCCCGCTATCCCCAGTGGGACGTGTTCCAGAAGGTTCGCGACCAGGTGGATCCGCAGCGCGTCTTCACCAACCCCTATCTCGACCGCGTGCTGGGTTAGGCCGAGTCGGCGGCGGCGACGGCCCACGCGAGGCCTTCGTCGGGGTCTTCGATCGCGAGGCGGAGCCACCACCCGGTCTTCGGTTCGAACGCGTCCCACACGAACCACCGCAAGGACGACGCGGCGTCGCCGACCTCGTCTGGTGCCAAGGGCCAGTCGTCCAGCGCGCCGGCGACAGCCACCAGGGCCCACCACGCGTCGAAGCGACCCGACGCCATGCCGCGCCGGCGACCGTGCGCGCCGCCGCTCGCCGCCGCCCACGCCATGTGCGCCATCGCCGTCGCACAGTCGACCTCGGCCGCTCGCGCTCTCCGCACGCCGAGTGCCGCGATCGCAGCGACACCATCGCCGCGCACCGCGACGGCGTCGGCCCGGCCATCGGACTCGATCGTCCAGCGTGAGGTGAGCGCCAGCAGGGCCGACGTCGTCGCTGTGTCGTTCGTCGTCGTTCCCGGCCGCAGCGTGATCGGCGTGAGCTCGATCTCGGGCGGCATCGGGAACTCGGCCTTGTCCGGCTTGTACTCGGCAACCGGATAGGAGGGCTCCCACGAGCACAGCGCGAGCGGCACCTCGAGCACCGAACCGTCGATGCCAGGCGCGTCTCGGAGGTCCTCACCGCGCACGACTCGCTCGTGCGCGGTGATGGCGGCGAGCGGGCCGGGCTCGAGGTGCGGATGCAGCTCGGTCCATGTGTGCGTGCTCGCCGCGACTTCGGGGAGTGGCCCGAGAGCGAAGCGCCCCGCGCCCTCGACGATGACGCCCGCCGCCCACTCGCCGGGAGCCTCCAGCGCGAGGCGGTACTCGGCGAGCGACGCAGCGGGCCACAGCTGCTTGCCTCGCTCGAGCGCCCAACGGCAGCGGTCGCGCAGCTCGACGAGGCCGTCCCACTCGCGCGTCGAGCACAGCCGGTCGACGAGGCGCACGAGCTCGTCGAGGTCGCCCTCCTCGACGAGGCGTTCGATCGAGCTCACACCATCGGCCAGGGATACCGGCGTCCGGACGAGTCGACGGGGAAGACCGGACGGGCGACGATCGCCTTCGCTCGCTTCTTCACCGCCGCGACCTCATCGGGATCGAGGAGCGCGCGCAGGCCCGGCGGGACCTCGGCGGCGATGCGCGCGACGTCGTCGAGGAGCTCGGCGGGGATCGGCTCGCCGCCGAACTCCCAGATCACGGTGCGGAGCTTCGGCTCGGCCGCGAAGCAGAGCCCGTTGTCGATCGCGTAGATGTGACCGTCGAGACCGAGGAGGCAGTGCCCGCTCTTGCGGTCCGTGTTGTTCACGATGAGATCGAACACCGCGATGGTCATGAGCGCATGATGCGTCTCCTCGCGGTCGTGCAACGTGAAGTAGTGCTGCTCGAAGTCGGAGGGCACGAAGAGCTGCAGGGAGCCCTCGCCGAGCGGGGCGTCCTCGCGCAGCACGGTCGGCGGCACGATGCCCCACCCGAGCGCCTCGGACAGCACGTACGCCGCGATCTCGCGCTTGTGCAAGCCGCTCGGGAAGTCCCACAGGGGACGCTCGCCGCGCACGGGCTTGTAGACCGCTTGCGCCTCCTCGCCGTCGTGGCACAGCTCGACTAGGTAGGTCGCGTTCGAGCTCCACGGCATGCGACCGACGAGCGACACCTCGCCCTCGGTGAGGAGCGTCAGGGGATCCGCCGGCGGCCAGCTCGCAGCCATGCCGTCAGGTGACTCCGTGCCCGTTGGAGCGCGGGCAGATGTGCCCTTCGGGGTTCATCGGACGACCGCAGAACGGGCACGCCGGGCGTCCGCCCTCCATCAGGCGCTCGGTCGTCGCGACGAACGCGAGCGCCTGACCCCGCGTGATGCGGACGCGAGCCGTCGCCTGGTCGACACCGGGCGCCGGGTTGCCCTCGTCGTCGGTCTCCACGAGCTCGTCCGCGGCGACGAGGATGCGGTCGTCGTCGACGTCATAGGCGACGCCGAGCGAGCCGACTGCCCACTGCGCCTCGACGGGCTCGCTCAGCTCGACGCTGCTCGCGTCCGGCACCGAATCGGGTTGTGGCAGGTCGGCGAGCATCCGCTGCAGGAACTCACCGAGCGCGGCGACCTGCTGCTTCTCCACCTTCCACGCGACTGACGACTGGCCGGTGCGGGCCTGCAGGAAGAACGTGCGCTGGCCGGGCGGACCGACCGCGCCCGCCGTGAACACCGCGACATCGCCGAGGTCGAACGACTCGCTCACGTCAGCTCACCTTCAGGTCTGCGAGGGTGCCGTTGGTCGAGTTGACGGTGAGCACGGCAGGACCGCCCGCGGTGTATGCGATCACGGTCGCGGAGCACGGTGAGATGACGATGCGCTGGAACAGATCGAGATGGGTGCCCAGCGCTTGCGCGACAGCCGCCTTGATCGGGTCGGCGTGGGAGACCGCGACGACGATGCCGCCGGAGTGCCGGGCGACGAGCTTGTCGATCGTGCCAGTGACCCGTGCTTGCATCTCCGCGAACGACTCGCCGGCCGGGAAGCGGAAGCCGCTCGGGTACCGCTGCACGGTCTGCCACTCCGGCTTCTTGAACAGCGCCTTCAGGGGTTGGCCGGTCCACTCCCCGAAGTCGGCTTCGAGCAGACCCTTCTCGATGCGCACGCGCAGGTGCCGCTTCTTCGCGATCGGCGCTGCGGTCTCGCGCGTCCGCTCGAGTGGTGATGCGTACACCGCGTCGACCTTCGGAAGTGCTTCGAGCCGCGTTGCCACCGCGTCGGCCTGCTCGCGTCCCTTGTCCGAGAGATGCAGACCCGGAGCGCGTCCTGGCAGCACGGTGCCGGTGGTCGGGGTCTGGCCGTGGCGCACGAGCACCACGACGGTCGGAGGAGGAGGCTTCGGGCGGCTCATGGAAGGAACGGCCAACCTACCCTGACCCCGATGGACTCCCTCAAGGCGATCACCGCGGAGATCGTCTCCTGCCGCGCGTGTCCTCGTCTCGTCGCATGGCGCGAGGAGGTCGCGGTCGACAAGCGCGCGGCGTTCCGCGAAGAGGAGTACTGGGGCAAGCCCGTTCCGGGGTTCGGGGATCCGTCCGCGCATGTCGTGGTCGTCGGGCTCGCCCCCGCCGCGCACGGAGCGAACCGCACCGGTCGCATGTTCACCGGTGATCGTTCGGGCGAGTGGCTCTATGGGGCGATGCACCGCGCTGGTCTCGCGAGCCAGCCGACGTCCACGAGCCGTGACGACGGCCTTCGACTCATCGACGC
>DATKAS010000450.1:0-5495 GCA_035497855.1 Acidimicrobiales bacterium | reverse complement strand
CGGGGGTGTCCAGGGATCTGGACACCCGCCTAGGTCTGAAGGCTCAGCCGATGACGAGGTCGCCGTCGCGCACGTCGACCTCGACGGTGTCGCCCTCGGCGACCTTGCCCTCGAGGATGAGCGTCGCGAGGCGGTCACCGATCTCGCGCTGGATGACGCGCTTGAGCGGCCGAGCGCCGAACGCAGGGTCGAAGCCGTCCTCGGCGAGCTTCGCCGTAGCGGCGGGCGTGACGACGAGCGCGATGCGCCGCGCCGCGAGGCGATCGCGCAATCGGTCGACTTGGATCGACACGATCTCGCCGAGGTCGTCCCGCGTGAGCGAGCGGAACCGCACGATGTCGTCGACGCGGTTCACGAACTCCGGTCGGAACACCGTGAGCGGATCGCCCTGCAGGTTCGACGTCATGATCAGCACGACGTTCGTGAAATCGACGGTGCGCCCTTGCCCATCGGTGAGCCGACCGTCGTCCATCACCTGCAGCAGCACGTTGAAGACGTCGGGATGCGCCTTCTCGATCTCGTCGAGCAACACGACCGCGTACGGGCGCCGTCGCACCGCCTCGGTGAGCTGGCCCCCCTCGTCGTAGCCGACGTAGCCGGGGGGAGCGCCGATGAGACGAGACACCGAGAACTTCTCCATGTACTCGCTCATGTCGATGCGGATCATCGCCCGCTCGTCGTCGAACAGGAACTCGGCGAGGGCACGAGCGAGCTCGGTCTTGCCGACACCAGTCGGGCCGAGGAACAAGAACGAGCCGATCGGCCGATTGGGATCGGACAAGCCCGCACGCGACCGACGGATCGCGTTCGCAACCGCCGTGACCGCGTCGTCTTGGCCGATGACCCGTTCGTGCAGCAGCTCTTCGAGCCGCACGAGCTTGCGCATCTCGCCTTCCATCAGGCGCGACACGGGCACGCCCGTCCACTTGCTGACGACCTCGGCGATGTCCTCGGAGTCGACCTCTTCCTTGAGCATGCGCTGCGTCGACTGCAGCTGCGAGAGGTGCTCGGTCGCCCCGGCGACGCGCCGCTCGAGCTCGGGGATCTGGCCATAGCGGATCTCGGCTGCACGCTCGAGGTCGCTTTCACGCTCGAGCTCGAGCCGCTTCGCGTCGAGCTGCTCCATCAGCGCGCGGATCGCGCCGATCGCCTCCTTCTCGGACTGCCAGTGCTCCTTCATGGAGTCGGACTCGGCCTTGAGCCGTGCGAGCTCCTCCTCGAGCCCTTCGAGACGCTCACGTGAGGCTTCGTCGGTCTCCTTCGCGAGCGCGACCTTCTCGATCTCGATCTGGCGGATGCGTCGCTCGACGACGTCGATCTCGGTCGGCATCGAATCGATCTCGATGCGCAGCCGCGACGCGGCCTCGTCGACGAGGTCGATCGCCTTGTCGGGGAGGAAGCGACCGGTCAAGTAACGGTCCGAGAGCACGGCAGCCGAGACCAACGCGGAGTCTTGGATGCGCACGCCGTGGTGCACCTCGTAGCGCTCCTTCAGCCCCCGCAAGATCGTGATCGTGTCTTCGACCGACGGCTCGCCGACGTAGATCGGCTGGAACCGACGCTCGAGCGCCGCGTCCTTCTCGATGTGCTTGCGGTACTCGTCGAGCGTGGTCGCGCCGATCATCTTCAGCTCACCGCGCGCGAGCAGGGGCTTCAGCATGTTGCTGGCGTCCATCGCTCCTTCGGCCGCGCCGGCGCCGACGACAGTGTGCATCTCGTCGATGAACGTGACGATCTCGCCCGCCGCGTCGCTGATCTCCTTGAGCACGGCCTTGAGCCGCTCTTCGAACTCGCCGCGGTACTTCGCGCCGGCGACCATCGACCCGAGGTCGAGTGCGACGACGCGCTTGTTCTTCAGCCCCTCGGGCACGTCGCCCTCCACGATGCGCCGCGCGAGGCCCTCGACGATCGCGGTCTTGCCGACACCCGGCTCGCCGATCAGCACCGGGTTGTTCTTCGTGCGCCGCGACAGCACCTGGATGACCCGACGGATCTCGTCGTCACGCCCGATGACCGGGTCGAGCTTGCCTTGCCGCGCGACCTCGGTGAGGTCGCGGCCGTAGCGCTCGAGCGCCTGGAACTGGCCCTCGGGATCCGGGCTCGTCACTCGGTGTGAGCCACGCACCTCACGCAGCGCTGCGAGCAGCTCCTCGCGGGTGCGCTCCAGGCGGTCGACCATGGCGAGCAGGAGGTGCTCGGTCGAGAGGTACTCGTCGTGCAGCTCCCTGCGCTCGTCGTCCGCGCGGTCCATCACCAGGCTCAGCTCGCGGCCGATGCGCGACTCACCGCCATAGGCCTTCGGCAGGCGCGCCACCGCTTCGTCCGCGCGGTTGCGCACCATCAGTGGAGCCAGGCCGAGCTTTTGGATGATCGGCAGCACGAGCGTGTCGTCCTGCCGGAACAGGGCCGACATGAGGTGGTCAGGCGTGACCTCGGGGTTGCTGTTCGCCTTCGCCTGCTCGAGCGCTGCTGCGAACGCCTCTTGCGTCTTGTGGGTCCACTTGTTCGGATCGAGTGCCATCGTCAGCTCCGGGTCTGCTCATCGAAGATCGATGGCCGGCGGCCCCACACCACCATCGACTGCGAGACCGGGACGAGGTCGCGCCGGTGCCGGCGGCTCACCTCGGCCACCGCGTCCTTCGCCTCGCGGCGCACGCGCTCGAGGTGCTCGTTCAGCGTCCTGAGCTCCTCTTCGAGCTCGAGCACCCGCTTCACGCCGGCGAGGTTCAACCCATCGGCGGTCAGCTGGGCGATGCGGCGCAGCCGATCGATGTCACCCTCGCTGTAGCGGCGATTGCCACCGACAGTGCGCGCAGGATCGAGCAAGCCCTTGCGCTCGTAGATGCGCAAGGTCTGCGGATGCACACCCGCGAGCTCGGCCGCCACCGAGATCACGTACACACCTCTTGTTCTCGATTCAGCAGCCATCACACCTCCAGATGGGCACGCGGCGAATCGTCGCTCGCCTTCGCCAGCTCCTCGATCGCCTTGCGCTCGGCCGCGCTCAAGCGCGCCGGCACTGCGACCTCGAACGTCACCAGCAAATCGCCGGTGGTCTTGCCGTTCGACACGCCCCGACCCTTGACCCGCCGGGGCTTCGACAGCGGCACCGACGGGTTGATCTTCAGCTTGACCGGCGCGCCGTCGAGCGTCGGGACTTCGACCTGCGCGCCGAGCGCGGCCTCGGGATAGGTGACCGGGACGCGGAGCGTGAGGTCGAGGCCCTTGCGCCCGAACAGCTTGTGGGGGAGCACCTTGGCGGTGACGAACAGGTCGCCGGGCGGACCGCCGTTGCGCCCTGGGCCACCGCGGCCCTTCAACCGGATGCGCTGGCCGTCGTCGACACCGGGCGGGATGCGAACCTTCACCTCTCGCTCGCGCCGCTCGACGCCCGTGCCCCGACAGGTCGGGCACGGATCTTCGATCACGTGGCCGAGCCCACCGCAGTTGCGGCACGGCGAGCTGAGCGAGAACAAGCCTTGGTTGTCGTCGAGCACCCCGCGCCCGTCGCACACCGGGCACACCGTCGCGTGCGTGCCGGGACGCGCGCCCGTGCCGCTGCACGTCGAGCACGCCGCCTCGCTCGTGAGGTACAGCGACGTCGTGATGCCGCGCGCTGCGTCCTCGAACGCGAGCGTGA
The DNA here is from genome assembly GCA_035497855.1 of Acidimicrobiales bacterium. Taxonomy (GTDB): domain Bacteria; phylum Actinomycetota; class Acidimicrobiia; order Acidimicrobiales; family DATKAS01; genus DATKAS01. The sequence goes on along the minus strand of DATKAS010000450.1, from coordinate 1,855 downwards.
GGTCCGCGTCGAGATCCGCGCCGCGCTGCGGACCGACGCCGCCGCCCGCGCCACCACGCCCGCCGCGTCGCACGCGGCCGAACAAGCCTCCCAAGAGGTCGTTGATGTCGGCGCCGTCGCCCATGAACGTGAATCCCTGTGGCCCACCACCCGCGCCGGGCCCGGCGCCGAAGCCCGACGCCATCGGCCCGAGCCGTCGCACCTCGTCGTACTCCTTGCGCTTCTCCGCATCGCCGAGGACGTCGTACGCGGCGGAGATCTCCTTGAACTTCTCCTCGGACTTCGCGTCACCTTGGTTCGTGTCGGGATGGTGCTGGCGCGCGAGCTTGCGGTACGCCTTGGTGATGTCCTTCTGGGACGCGCCCTCAGAGACGCCGAGCGCCTTGTAGTAGTCCTTCTCGAACCATTCGCGCTGAGGCGCCATGTGTGCGCCTAGCCCTTCACCGTCACCATCGCCGGACGGAGCACGCGCCCCTTCCACGTGTATCCCGTGCGCATGACCTCGCTGACGATCGGCTCGTCGACCTCGCCGTCGTCGCCGGTCGGCACGTGCATCACTGCCTCGTGCTGCTCGGGGTTGAACGGCGCGCCGAGGCTGTCGAGCGGCTCGAGCCCGTGCCGGCGCAACGCGCCGAGGAGCGCCGACCAGATCGGCTCGATGCCGTCGACACCGTGCGCGAACGCGAGCTCGCAAGCGTCGAGCACGGGAAGCAAGTCCTCGACGAACTTACCGGTGGAGCGGTCGACCTCGTCGACCACGCGCTTCTGCGCCTGCTTGCGGAAGTTCTCGAAGTCCGCCTGGAGGCGCTGGAGCTGGCCGAGACGATCCTCGTTCTCCTGCACGAGCGCCGCGAGGTCGATCTCGAGCGCGGCCTCGACCGCCGCCTCCTCCTCGTCGGAGAAGGGGACGGCGGCATCGGCCGGATCGTGGGGGAACGTCATGGGTTACGCCGACCGCTCGTCGTCGACGATCTCTGCGTCGACGACCTCGTCGTCGTTCGCCGCGGTCGTCTGCGCGCCCGCGCTCGCCTGCTGCTCACGTGACGCCGCCTCGTACAGCTTCTGGCTGAAGCTCTGGCTGGCGGTCATGAGCCGCTCGGTGGCCGACTTGATCGCCTCGACGTCGTCGCCGGCAATGGCCTTCTTCAGGTCGTCGAGCGGACCCTCGACCGCAGCACGCTCGTCCGCACCGACCTTGTCGCCCTGCTCACGCAGGACCTTCTCGGTCTGGTACACGAGCGAGTCGGCGTTGTTGCGCACCTCGGCTTCGTCGCGACGACGCTTGTCGTCTTCGGCGTGCGCCTCGGCATCGCGGACCATGCGCTGGATCTCGTCCTTGTTCAGCGACGACTGGCCAGTGATCGTCATCGACTGCTCCTTGCTCGTGGCCCGATCCTTCGCCGACACGTGGACGATGCCGTTCGCGTCGATGTCGAACGTGACCTCGATCTGCGGCACGCCACGCGGCGCGGGAGGCAGGTCGACGAGCTGGAACTTGCCGAGCGTCTTGTTGTACATCGCCATCTCGCGCTCGCCCTGCAGCACGTGGATCTCGACCGACGGCTGCATGTCCTCCGCGGTGGTGAACACCTCGGTGCGACGCGTCGGGATGGTGGTGTTGCGTTCGATGAGCTTGGTCATCACGCCGCCCTTGGTCTCGATGCCGAGCGACAGCGGGGTCACGTCGAGGAGCAAGACGTCCTTCACCTCGCCCTTCAGCACGCCGGCCTGCAGCGCGGCGCCGACGGCGACGACCTCGTCCGGGTTGACCGACTTGTTGGCCTCCTTGCCGGTGAGGTCGAACACGAGCTCCTGCACCGCAGGCATGCGCGTGGAGCCGCCCACGAGGATGACG
>DATKAS010000449.1:0-14987 GCA_035497855.1 Acidimicrobiales bacterium | reverse complement strand
AGCTCTGCCTTGAGCGCGAGCACACGCCGCAGACGCGCGACGTTGTCCGCGTGCGTCGCCGCGAGCGACTCGGTCGGCGCGGGGTCCGGCCAGCGCTCGACCTCGGCTCTCGGATAGGGATCGTCGTCGAGCCAGCGGGTCACTCGGATCCGCTCCGTGCCGACGGTGCCGAGCGCGAACCGGCCATCCGGGAGCTCGGCAGCCTCGACGATCAGTGCGACCGTGCCGACCCGGAATCGCACGTCGCCGCCGCCAACCTCGCTTCCCCGTTCGATCAGCACCACTCCGAACCGTCGGTCACCTTCGAGGCAGTCACGCGTAAGCGCCCTGTAGCGCGGCTCGAACACGTGCAGCGGCAGCACGAGGGTGGGGAACAGCACAGCGCCGAGCGGGAACATCGGCAGCGTGTCGGTCAACGTGTCACTCAGCGGGCGGTCGCCGGGAGTGGCCCGAGCCCTGACAGGCCGGACACGTCGGGGTACCCGATGAGCGTGGTGAGCAGCTGCATCCACATCGCGAACGCGCTGTTCGACTGGTCCCCGTTGAGCAGCAGCGCGAACGTCACCTCGGTGCCATCGGCGCCCTGGGCGAAGCCCGCGAGCCCTGCGACGCCGGTCAGCGTGCCCGTCTTCGCCCGTACCTTCCCGGCGACGACCGTGTTCGCGAGCCTCCTGTCCAACGTGCCGGTCTCGCCCGCAATCGATAGGTCGTTCGTCAGATCCGACTGCGGTCCCGCGCGATCGAGCACCGAGGTCAGCAAGTTGCACGTCGCCCGATCACCTCGGTCGAGCCCCGACCCGTCGTTCATCACGAGCCCATCCACCGGAAGGCCCGCGTCGCGGAGGTGCGACACCACTGCTGCCGCACCCGCCGCCGTCGACCCCGTGCCCGACGTCGCGTGCCCGATCTCCTTCAACAAGAGCTCCGCCGTCCCGTTGTCGCTGATCCGCAGATCCTCGCCCACCACAGACGGCAACGGAGCACCTTGGATCGAGGCGATCTCGACGGTGCCGTCAGGCGCGACACCCGAACCGACACCGCCGACGGTCACGCCACGCGCCGCGAGGAGATCGACGAGCGTCTGGGCCCCCGACTCTGCGGGGTTCGCCGCAGCGCGGAAGCTGTTGTTGCTCATGAAGCCGTCGTTCACCGTGAGCGCGCTCATCGGCCCGATCTCGGGTGCGTTGATGTACCGCTGCGGCCACGAGGGCACGTAGCGCACGGCGTCATATCTCGACTCGTCGCCCACGACTCGACCGGTGATCTGCGTGACGCCGGCCGCGACGATCTTGTCTGCGAGCGACTCGAGCGGCGTCACGGGATCGGGCGGGCGACGGAACGTGTGCACGTAGTCCTGGGTCGCGAGCAGCGGATCGCCGCCACCGACGAGCCACACGTCGCCGTTCACGACTCCGCCGACTGGGGCTGCCGTCGCTCGCACCGACGTCGTGTACACGTGGTCGGCTCCGAGCACGTCGAGCGCCGCGCTGCCGGTGAGCAGCTTCAACGTCGAGGCTGGGAGCAACGGCGTGTCGCCGTGCGTGTCCACGATCTCCTTGCCGTCGATCGTCACGCTCAGGCAGCTCGAAGCACCGAGCGACGCGGCGAACGGTTGGAGCTTGCCGGCGAGTCGTTGCTCGCCGACGGGTTCGACGAGCTCGTCGACGACGCGCCGGGCGGACAGCACGGGCGTGCTCAAGTGCGTCGGGAGGCCGGATGCCGCGGCAGCAGGTTCCTCGGCGTGGCCCACGACGTTCGTGAGCGCGATGAGGCCGACGACAGCGACGAGCGCGCCCGGGAGCACGCGCACCGCGGCGCGGAGGAACGTTCTCATGCGCGCGCCGCCCGGTGCCGGGCGTAGCGCCACAGGTGATCGAGCGCCCGCACTGCCCGATCAGCGCTCGGGTAGCACAGCTTCCCCGATGAGCGCACGGCCGCGGGACCTGGGTTGTCCGGAGAGGTGACCCCGAGCTCCGTCGCGGTGAGGATCGGCTTGCCCGTCTCCTCCGAGATCAGCGCGGCCGCTTCCGCATACCGAGCGTCCTGCCGCTCGTGGAACGCGACGATGCGCTCGAGTCCGTGATGAGGATGGAACGGGCCGGTCTTCATCAGGTTCGCCTCGTTCGACTGGATGCCGAGACCGAGGTACACGACCGCGTCGATGCTCGGATGGCGGGCGACGAGCGCGAGCACGTCCGGGATGGTGTCGCGTGTCTCCGCTCCCGCGAGGTCGACGGGGTTGCTCCGGCTCCACCGCGGCGGGAGCTTCTCGTCGATCGACGCTCGCAAGTCATCGGCGAGGGGCGCGAGGCGCAGCCGACTTCGACCGATCGCATCCGCAGTGATCACGCCCCAGCCGCCCGCTGTCGTCACCACAGCGGTGTTGGGACCCTTCGGAAGCGGCTGCGTCGCGAACGTCGCCGCCGCTTCGAACGCCTCGTCGACCGTCGTCGCTCGCGTGACACCCGCCTGTCGGCAGGCACCGTCGAACACTCGGTCGTCGCTCGCGAGCGCACCGGTGTGCGACGCCGCCGCGCGCTGGCCACCCGCGGTCGCGCCGCCCTTCACCAGCACCACGGGCTTGCGCCGCGCGACGGCGGCGATCCGCTCGAAGAACGCACGTCCGTCGTCGAGGCCCTCGACGTACGCGAGGCCGACGAGGGTCTGGTCGTCCTCCCCGAACCACTCGAGGTAGTCGGCGACCGACGCCATCGCGGCGTTGCCCGCCGATATGGCCCGGCTCATGCCGACACCGCTCTGCACGCTCATGTTCATGAGTGCAGACGCGAGGTTCCCGCTCTGGCTCGCGAGCCCGATGTGACCCGCGGGCGGGTAGGGCGCGACGATCTGCGCGCACAGCCGCGCCGGTGTCGAGACAAGGCCCTGCCCATTCGGACCTGCGAGAAGGATGCCGGCTTCCTCGGCCGCCGCGACCAACGCGCGCTGAGCCTCCTCGCCCTTCCCGCCCGCCTCCGCATAGCCCGCGGACGTCACGAACGCAGCGCGCACCCCGCGCTGCGCGCACGTCTCGAGCAGCGCCACGTTCGCCGACGCCGGGGTGCACACGAACACGAGGTCGGCCGCACCGTCGGGGACCTCCTCGACCGAGCGCACGGTCTCGATGCCGAGAACAGCGCCACCCTCGAGGTTCGTCGCGAACACACGCCCCTCGTAGCCACATCGCAGGATGTTGTGGAGCGCGACGAAGCCGAACTTGCCTGGATGCGCGCTCGCGCCCGCGACGATCACGCCACGCGGGTCGAACAGCGCGCGGAATTTCGCCGAGTCGAACCGACTCGTCAACGTTCGACCTCGACCAACGCGTCGACTGCGATCGGCACACCGTCGACGAGGATCAGCGGGTTGAGGTCGACCGATACCACCGACATGTCGCCCTCCGCTACGTGCGACAGTGCGAGCAGCACGTCGGCGACGCGCTCACGGTCGACCGGCGGCTCCCCTCGGAACGCGCCGAGCAGCGGTTGGGCGCGGAGGTCGTCGATCATCTCGTGCGCGTCGACCCGCTCGATGGGGACGAGCCGGAACGTCACATCCTGCACCGCCTCAGCGAGGACCCCACCGACGCCGAGCATCACCGTCATGCCGAACTGCGGGTCCCGGTGCAGACCGGCGATGAGCTCGCGCCGGCCGGCGAGCATCGGAGCGACGAGCACGCCGACCTCGCCATCTTCGGGCCGCGCGGCCTCGAGCAGCTCGAGCGCCGCGGCTTCCACGTCGTCGGGCCCGGAGACACCGAGCCGCACGAGCCCGCGTTCCGTCTTGTGTGCGATCGATGCACCGCAGAGCTTCACGACGACCGGATAGCCGATGGCATCCGCCGCGAGGCGCGCACCCGCCGCGTCGCCGACGACGCGCTCATCCGGAACGGGAACGCCGAAGCGCGCGACGAGTGCCTTGGAGTCGGCCTCGGAGAGGGTCGAGACGGGTCCCTCCCCGGTGGGACCAGCGCCCGCCCGAGCATCTCCAGCGCCGGCCACGGGTGCCTACCCTACCGACGGTGTCGATGCACTCTCAGGGCGCGCTCACGATGACAGGTGTCGTCGAAGGCTTCTACGGGCCACCCTGGTCGTGGCATGACCGGCTCGACGTGCTGCAGTGGTGTGCCGCGCGTGGGCTCACGGACTACGTGTACGCGCCGAAGGACGACCCGAAGCATCGCACGGAGTGGCGCGAGCCGTATGACGACGAAGAGCTCGCGGGCTTCCGCTCGCTCGTCGAGCGATCCGGGCTACGCATCGGCGTCGCGATCTCGCCCGGCCTCTCGATCGACGATGTCTCGACGTCCGATCGCGCCTCGCTCCTCGCGAAGATCCGTCCGCTCGTCGATCTCGGCGTCGTGCACGTCGGTCTCTTCCTCGACGACCTGCCCCCTGATCGCGAGCGGTCTCGTGCACGACGCGGCGTGGATCACGCCGCCCTCACCTCGTGGCTGTGGGAGCACCTCGGCCCCGACGTGCTGACCTCCCTGGTGCCGACCGAGTACATCGGCACCGCGCCATCCCCCTACCTCGAAGGACTCGCGAGCAACCTCCCTGCCGAGATCCCGATCGGGTGGACGGGCGCATCGGTGGTCAACGACGAGATCACCACGACGGAGGCCCGCAGCCGCGCTGACGCTCTCGGCGGCCGGCCTCCCCTGCTCTGGGACAACGTGCCCGTCAACGACGCGGTGATGAGCGATCGACTGTTCATGGGCCCCCTTCGCGGGCGCGCGCCCGAGCTCCGTGACCTGTGCGCCGGCTATCTCGCGAACCCGATGGTCCAAGCGCGGGCGTCGATGCTTCCGCTCGCTTCCATCGCTTCGTGGTGCACCGCCGGCGACCCTGAGTCCGGTTGGCACGCGGCAGCGGAGGAGCTCGGCTGGCGCACCTTCGCCGAGGCCTGTGACGGCGCGGTGCCACAGCGCCTCGTGCGCGACTTGATCGCGGAAGCCGACGGCCCAGGGTGGACGGCTGCGGCGAACGCGCTCGCCTCGTGGCTCGCCGCGGCCACCGACTGCGGCGCACCCGGCCTCGAGGACGAAGCCGCCCCATGGCTCGCACAGACGAGAGAGGAGGCCGCCCTCGCTCGCCGCGCGCTCTCACTCTTCCGTCGCACCCGCCCGTCGGTCGAACCGGTGAGCGCGAACGAGTGGCGCGCGGTGGTGCCGGATCCCGACGACGTGCTCGCCCGTGCGTTCGCCGTCAGCGCGTCGTGGCCTGCCGTGCGCCGCGCAGTGCCGTGCGTGTTCGGCCCGCGCCTCGCGGTGCGCCCCGCTGTCCGTCAGTCCGGGTCCGGCGCGTGGGTGTGGCGAGCCGATGCCATCGAGGAGGACGAGAGCGCGACGGACGACCTCGTGCGCCTCGCGCTCGACGCCGCCGCCTCGCTCGATCCGGGAGCGACGCTCACCGTGCACGTGGATGGCGAGCTCGTCGGCACCGGCAACGAGGTGACCTTCACCGCGCGGCCGGGATGCATCGTGCTGGCGCGCCACGGCTCGATGCTGCATCGCGTGCGCGTCGAGAGCTGAGCTATCCGTTGGCGAAGTGCGCGACGAGCAGGTCGTTCAGTGTGGTGGCCTGCTCGGTGGGCACGAGGTGCCCGCACGGCAGCTCGACGAGCCGAGCTCCTTGGATCGCGGCGGCCAGCTTCCGCGAGTGCTCGACGTCGACCCATCGATCGAACGTCCCACCGATGACGAGCGTGGGTGCCGTGATGCTCGCGAGCCTCGACGAGATGTCGATCTCGATGTCGAGATCGAGCTGGCGACCCGAGCCCGATGCGAAGCCTGCCGCGGTCATCGGTACGAGGTCTTCGATGCCGGCCCCGAACAGCTCGAACGACTCGACGCCGAGACCGTCGGCGAGCACGTAGCGAGCGAACAGCTCGCGGTCGCTCTCGAAGAGCCTCTTCCACAGGTCGAACGTGAACTTCATGCGCGCGTCGGTCGTGGCCCAGCCGTTCGCCAACGTGAGCGTGCGGATGCGCTGTGGAACCGCGGCGGCCACCGCTGCAGCGACGACGGCGCCGAGCGACCATCCGGCGAGATGGAAGCGACCGAAGTCCTCCGCATCGGCCACTGCGACGACGCACTGCACGATCCCGTCGATGTCGAGCGGACCGCCGCCGTCGACGGTCTCACCCGAGCCCGGCAGGTCTGGCGTCACGACCGTGTGACTCGCGGCGAGCACGGGGACCTGTTGGAGCCAGTGCGCCCGCGAGCCCGTCGTGCCGTGCACCAGCACGACGGGGTCGCCGGTTCCCTCCACGCCGTACGCGACTGCGACATCCCCCACCACGACGTTCGGCACCGGCGGGCACCGTAGCGCCGTCACTCGCCGGCTCGCGGCTCCAGGGCGGCGCGGAAGAAGAAGCGCACGTGCTGCGCGCGCCGCTCGAGCGCTTCCGGATCGAGCGGGTCGTGGTCGATGAGCGCTTCGAGGAACGGAAGGTCGCTGAAGTAGCTCAGGAGCGCGCCGTACCCGGTGAGGAGCAGCTGCTCCGGATCGTGACGACGGAACGTGCCGTTCGCCATCTCGCGCTCGAGGTAGCCGACGGCTCGGTCGAAGAGCGGACGCAGCGACGCGCCGAGGTCGATCCCGAGGTGACCTTCGCCGTCGAGCGCCTCTCGTCGCATGACCCGCACGAAGTCCGGGTTCTCCTTGAAGAACGTGAAGCTCACGTCGAGCACGAAGTCGACTTGCTCCCATCCCCCCCGATCGCGTCCTGCGGCTTGCTCGACCTTCAGGAACCAGTCGGAGAGGGAGCGCTCGAAGACCTCGCGGTACAGCGCCTCCTTCGACGGGAAGTGATGGAGGAGGCTCGGCCGGCGAATGCCCACGCCGGCCGCGATTTCGTTGAGCGAGGTGCCCTCGTAGCCCTGGTCGGCAAAGCAACGAAGCGCCTCGGCGAGGATCGCCTCACGTGTCGAGAGCACGTGCTCGCCGTCGGTCATGTCCTCGCCAGGGTACCGCGTCGCCCGTGCCTACCGACCGGTCGGTAGGCGCGCTAGCCTGCCCATGCCATGTGGGTCCACCTCCTCGTCGCCCTGGTGGCCGGCTTCCTCGTCACGATGCTGGCCAACCTCGCCACCACGATCTACCTGCACCGCACGCTCGCCCACCGGTCCATGACGATGCGACCGGGCCTCGCCTGGTGCTTCCGGTTCGTCGTCTGGGTCACCGTCGGGATCAAGCCCCGGCAGTGGGTGGCCGTGCATCGCAAGCACCATGCCTTCACCGACGTCGAGGGTGACCCCCACTCCCCGAAGCTCCTCGGGTGGGTCCGCGTCCAGCTCACCAACGCCGCGCTGTACCGCAAGGTCGCGACCGATCCCGAGCAGGTCGCCCGGTACGCGAAGGACCTGCCGCCGGACAAGTGGGACCGCTACGTCTTCGACCACGGCTTCATCGGCCTCGGCATCGGCATCGGGTTCCTCTGCGTCGTGCTCGGCCCGTTCTGGGGCCTCGTCGCAGCTGCGTTCCACGCGGTCACCTACCTCGCCCTGAGCGGCGCGGTGAACGCGGTCGGCCACCACTTCGGCCGCCAGCCGTACGAGAACACCGCGACCAACCTGCAGTGGCTCGCCTTCCTCACCGCGGGCGAAGGTCTCCACAACAACCACCACGCAGCACCGACCTCGGCGAAGCTCGCGATGCGCCGAGCCGAGATCGACCCGGCCTGGTGGTTCATCTCGACCTTCCGCCGCCTCGGGTGGGTGACGATCCGGCTCGACAAGGTCGTGCTCGCGCCGACCGCGGCGAGCCGCTCCGCCGCCTGAGCTCGTCGTGGCCGCAATCACCGCGGCACGAGTCGTCACTCCGTCGGGCACGCTCGCACCGGGTGTCGTCGACGTCGACGACACGACCGGGCTGATCGCCGAGGTCCGCTCGGCGAGCGGGCCGGCGCGCGACGTCGTCCTCGCCCCCGGCTTCGTCGACCTGCAAGTGAACGGCATCGGCGACATCGACGTCGCCCACGCGAGCGGCGACGACTGGGACCGACTCGACGCGCTCCTCGCCGCACAGGGCACCACCGCGTGGTGCCCGACGCTCGTCACCGCACCACTCGCGAGCTATGCGGATCGACTCGCCGCGATCGCCGGCGCGCGAGACCGCAGCGGTGCGCGCCCCGCGATGATCGGTGCGCACCTCGAAGGCCCGTTCCTCGGCGGCGCGCCGGGAGCCCATCGCCTCGACCTGATCGTCGATCCCGACCTCGGGTGGATCGCGGCGCTCCCCGACGTCGTCGTGCTCACGACGCTCGCGCCCGAAGCACACCGTGCGACCGATGCGATCACGGCGTTCACCCGCCGGCACGTGGTCGTGTCATTGGGTCATTCGACGGCGACGTTCGCGGAGTCGATCGACGCGGTCGACAGCGGCGCGCGCCTCGTAACCCACCTGTTCAACGGCATGGGCGCGCTGCACCACCGCGAGCCAGGGCTGCTCGGCGCGGCGCTCACCGACGACCGTCTCACCGTCTCGCTCATCGCCGACCTCGTGCACGTGCACCCGGCCGCGATCCACCTCGCCTTCTCATCGAAGGGCGCGGGGCGCGTCGTGCTCGTCACCGACGCAGTGGCGTGGGAGCGCGGCGCGGTCGGTGGCACGCCTCTGCACGTCGCCGACGGGGCACCTCGTCTCGCGGACGGCACGCTCGCCGGGAGCATGCTCACGATGGACCGCGCGGTGGCGAACGTCGTCGATCGATGCGACGTCGCCCTCGACGACGCTGTGCGGGCCGCGTCGACGACCCCGGCTGCGCTCATGGGCCTCGCCGATCGGGGCGCGATCGATGTGGGTCGACGCGCCGACCTCGTCGCTCTGGACCCCGACCTCGCCTGCGTCGCCACGTGGATCGGGGGCGAGGCCGTCCACGGTTGAGCCGCGCCGACGCCTACGGTGGGCCGATGGACATCGTGGCCGCGCTCTTCGTCGAGGAGTTCAACATGCGGCAGGCGCCCGGTCCGGCGACGCGCATCGACATCAGCGGCGCGTTCTTCTCGATGGCGGCACCCGCGCCAGTGCCGGTCACGATCGAGCCGCACCTGTTCGTCCTCGTGCGGTGCCGCCCGGACGAGCCCGGCAACGGCATCCTCGAGGTCGTGTTCGAGCGCGACGGCGAGCAGATCGCGCGGAACGTCTCGCCGTTCGCGGTCGAGCCCGGCAAGTTCACCTACCGGCTCGTCCGCGCCGAGCTCGAGTTCACCGACTACGGCACCGTCGAAGCGCACTGCCGGCTCGGCCAAGGGCCGTTCACCGTGGTGCCGTTGACGCTCTTGCCGCCGGCCTGAGGTCGATCGTTGCCGTTCGCCGCGTCGCTCTCCGAGCACCCTCTCGCGACGCACGCGACCGGAGAGGTCGTCGGCGACCTTCTCGACCAGCTCGGTCTGGAGGAAGGAGAGGCCGTCGATCTCGCGGTCGTGTTCGTCACGGCTCCTCACGTCGGCGTGCTCGAAGATGTCGCCTCGACCGTGCGCGCGCTCCTGCATCCCCGCGTGTTGGTCGGAGCATCAGCGGTGTCGGTGCTCGCCGGTGACCACGAGGCGGAGGACGGCGCTGCGGTCTCGATGTTCGCCGCACGGTGGCGTCACGCCGCGCCGGTGGGCCTGACGCCGATGCGCCTCGACGAGCTCGAGGATGTCGAGGGGTGGACGAACACTGCGGTCGCGGCAGCGCCGCTCGGGAGCACCCTCCTGTTGCTCGTCGATCCGTTCACGGTCCCGATGCGCGACCTTCTCGCCGCGCTCGCCGACGCTCGCCCCGACATCGCGGTCGTCGGGGGGATGGCATCGGCAGCGCAAGGGCCGGGCGGCAACCGGCTCGTGCTCGATGGGCAGATCGCGACCAGCGGCGCGATCGGTGTGCTGATCGACCCGACGGCGCAGATCGGCACGATCGTCTCGCAAGGCTGCCGGCCGATCGGCATCCCGCTCATCGTGACCCGGTCCGAGCGCAACGTCTTGTACGAGATCGGCGGAGCGCGCGCCCTCGACCGGCTCTTGGAGAGCGTCCGCGCGCTCCCACCCGACGACATGGCGCTCGCAGCCAACGGACTGCACTTCGGGCGCGCGGTCGACGAGTCGAAGGCCGAGTTCACCCGCGGCGACTTCGTGATCCGCAACGTGCTCGGCGTCGACAAGGAGATCGGAGCAGTCGCGGTCGGCGATCTCGTCGACGTCGGCACCACGGTGCAGTTCCACATCCGCGACGCTGCGTCGGCGGACGAAGACCTCCGCGCCCTCGTCGAGGGGGCGACCGCCGATGGCGCGCTGCTGTTCACGTGCAACGGCCGGGGCATCCGCTTCTTCGGCACGCCCGACCACGACGCGGGCGTCGTCGCGGGCGCGCTCGGCCACCGCGCGATCGCCGGGATGTTCTGCGCTGGTGAGCTCGGTCCGGTGGGTGGCCACAGCTTCCTGCACGGCTACACCGCATCGCTCGTGCTCTTCAGCGAGTGAGACGGATGGGCTTGAGAGACCCATATGTAGGGTAGGTCTTCTCAGGAAAGGGGAAGCCTGTGCCCGTCGCCGACGTCGAGCAGCTCGGCATCAACGTCATCCGGGGCTTCGCGATGGACGCGCCGCAACGCGCGAACTCCGGTCACCCGGGCACCGCGATGGCGCTCGCTCCCCTGGCCCACGTCCTTTGGACGCGGATCATGAAGTACGACCCCACCGACCCGCAATGGCCCGACCGCGACCGGTTCGTGCTCTCGGCGGGCCACGCGTCGATCCTCCTCTACTCCATGCTGTGCCTCACCGGCTACGGGCTCGAGGTCGACGACCTCCGCCAGTTCCGGCAGTGGGGCAGCAAGACGCCCGGTCATCCCGAGAACCTCGACACGCCCGGCGTGGAGGTCACGACCGGTCCCCTCGGCCAAGGCTTCGCGAACGGCGTGGGCATGGGCGTCGCGGAGCGCTACCTCCGCTCGCGGTTCGGCCCCGACATCGTCAACCATCACACCTTCGTGATCGCGAGCGACGGCGATCTCCAGGAGGGCATCAGCCACGAAGCCGCCTCGCTCGCCGGCCACCTCCAGCTCGGTCGGCTCGTCTACGTCTACGACGACAACCACATCACCATCGACGGGCCCACCGAGCTCTCGTACAGCGACGATGCGGCGAAGCGCTTCGAGGCCTACGGCTGGCACGTCGAGCGGGTGGGCGAGGCCGCGAACGACGTCGATGCACTGGACGAGTCGATCCGACGCGCGATGAACGAAGAGGACCGGCCCTCGCTCATCATCCTGCGCAGCCACATCGGGTGGCCGTCGCCGAACAAGACCGACACCGCGGCGGCACACGGCAACCCCTTGGGGGCCGAGGAGATCGCGCTCACGAAGGCCCGCCTCGGCCTGCCGAACGAGGAGTTCTACTGTCCGCCCGAGGTGCTCGACTGGTACCGCGCCGTCGGGCTGCGCCAGCGACTCCACCGCGTCGCCTGGGACGAGCGGCTCTCCGAGTGGAAGGGTGACCGGGCCGAGCTCGACGCCGCGCTCGAGGGTCGAGGCGTCACAGGCTGGGCCGCGAAGCTCCCGACCTTCAACGTCGGCGAGAAGGTCGCGACCCGCCACGCGATCGGTGCGTGCCTCAACGCGACGCTCGACGTCGTGCCCGGTGTGATCGCCGGTGGGGCCGACCTCACGGAGAACACGGGCACCGACCTCCCCCACGAGCAGCGGCAATCCCTCGAAGCGGCCGCTGGTCGCCAGATGCGCTACGGCATCCGCGAGCACGGCATGGGCGGGATCATGGTCGGGATGGCGCGCCACGGCGGCGTGCTCCCGGTCGGTGGCACCTTCTTCGTGTTCAGCGACTACATGCGAGGGTCTGTGCGGCTCTCGGCGCTCTCGCAGGCGAAGGTCGTGTTCGTCTGGACGCACGACTCTGTCGGACTCGGTGAAGACGGGCCCACGCATCAGCCGATCGAGCACCTGGCCTCGCTCCGCGCCATGCCCGGACTGCGCGTCATCCGGCCCGCGGACGCGAACGAGACCGCGCAGGCGTGGCGCATCGCGGTCGACTCGCCTGGCCCGACGGCGCTCGTGCTCACCCGTCAGAACGTCCCCGTGCTCGACGGCACGGTCGACGGCGAGGTAGACCGCGGCGCGTACGTGCTGTCGGAAGCACCGCGGCGCCAGCCGACGCTCGTGCTCGTCGGCACGGGAAGCGAGGTCGCCGTGTGCCTCGAGGCCGCCGCCGACCTCCGTGCGGACGGCATCGCTGTGCGCGTCGTCTCGATGCCTTCCTGGGATCTGTTCGCGGCCCAGCCGGAGACCTATCGCGACGCGGTGCTGCCGCCTGGCATCCCGCGCCTCTCCGTCGAGGCGGCGGCGACGTTCGGGTGGGAGCGGTACGCGGACGCGTCGGTCGGCATCGACCGCTTCGGCGCATCGGCGCCAGGCGCCGAGGTGCTCGACAAGCTCGGCATCAACCCCACGCATGTGGTCGAGCAGGCGCGGGCACTGATTGAAGGGAGCTCGTGATGAATCGCTTGTGTGCACTCTTCGAAGAGCAAGGCCAGAGCCCCTGGCTCGACAACCTCAAGCGGGGCTACCTCACGAGCGGTCAGCTCGCGTCGATGGTCTCGAACGGCATCCGCGGCCTCACCTCGAACCCGACGATCCTCCAGAAGGCCATCGAGGGCTCACCCGACTACGACGAGCAGTTCAAGGTGCTCGCCGTGGACGACCATCCGGTACTCGACGACTACTGGGCCCTCGTGCTGCAGGACATCAACGGCGCGCTCGACGTGTTCGCGCCGCTCTACGAGTCGACCGGCGGCGGCGACGGGTTCGCGTCGGTCGAGGTCGCGCCCGGGCTGGCCCGCGACACGGCGGGCACGATCGCAGCCGCACGTGGGCTCCACGAGAAGATCAACCGGCCCAACCTCTTCGTGAAGATCCCCGGCACTGCCGAGGGCGTGCCCGCGATCGAGCAGATGATCAGCGAGGGCCGCAACATCAACGTCACGCTGATCTTCAGCCTGAAGGGCTACGGCGACGTCATGGAGGCCTACGTCGCCGGGCTCGAGAAGTGCTCGGGGGACCTGTCGCATGTCGCGAGCGTGGCGTCGTTCTTCATCAGCCGGGTCGACACCGAGGTCGACCGGCGCCTCGAAGCGATCGGCACGCCGGAAGCGCTCGCGCAGCGCGGGAAGGCGGCCGTTGCCCAGGGCAAGCTCGCGTACAAGCTGTTCACCGAGAAGTTCCGTGGGCCGCGATGGGACGCGCTCGCCGCTCGAGGTGCACGCGTCCAGCGACCGCTCTGGGCGTCGACGTCGACGAAGAACCCGGCGTACCCCGACACGCTGTACATCGACGAGCTCATCGGCCCCGACACCGTGAACACGATGCCTGACCACACCATCGAGATGTTCAACGACCACGGCACCGTCGCGCGCACAGTGGACGAGCGCGTCGACGACGCCGAGCGTGACTGGGATGCCCTCGCCCGGTTCGACATCGACGTCGACGACGTCGCCCGGGTGCTCGAAGACGAAGGCCTCGCCGCCTTCACCAAGTCGTTCGACGAGCTCCTCACCGTGCTCCAGACGAAAGCCGACGAGATCGCCGCCCGAGCCTGACGAGGGGCACTGACCGGGAAGGCCGATAGCGTGCGCCCATGACGCCCGCCCTGGTCGATCTCCCGTTTCCCGCGCTGCTCGAGCGGGCCCGCCAGATCCGTGACGAGGCCCACGGCCGCAGGGTGACCTTCTCGCCGAAGGTCTTCATCCCGCTGACGATGCTCTGTCGTGACAAGTGCGGCTACTGCACGTTCGCACAGCCGCCGGCGAGGCTCGAGACGCCGTTCCTCAGCCCCGACCAAGTGCTCGCGATCGCCCGGTCGGGCGCCGCCGCCGGGTGCCACGAGGCCTTGTTCACGCTCGGCGAGCGGCCCGAGCTCCGCTACCCGGTCGCGGCCGAGTGGCTCGCCGCGCACGGCTACGCGTCGACAGTCGACTACCTCGTCGCGATGGCCAAGCTCGTGGTCGACGAGACCGGCTTGCTCCCCCACGCGAACGCCGGCGCGCTGTTTGCCGATGAGCTCGCGGCGCTGCGGGTCGTCGCACCGAGCCAGGGGATGATGCTCGAGTCGCTCAACCCCGACCTCGACTGCCACCGCGGCTCGCCGGACAAGACGCCGGAACGACGTCTCGCCACGCTCGACGCCGCAGGCGAGCTGCAGATCCCGTTCACGACCGGCATCCTCGTCGGCATCGGCGAGTCTCGTGGCGATCGCATCGCTGCGCTCGAGGCGATCACGGCGTCGCACCGCAAGCACGGCCACGTGCAAGAGGTGATCGTCCAGAACTTCCTGCCGAAGCCCGGCACTTCGATGCATCTGTCGCCGGCCTGCCCGAGCGACGAGTACCTGTGGTCGATCGCGGCCGCTCGCGTGATCCTCCCGCACGCGATCCACGTGCAAGCGCCACCGAACCTCTCCGACGACTTCGGTGTGCTCCTCGACGCAGGCATCGACGACTGGGGCGGCGTCTCACCGATCACCGCTGACCACGTGAACCCCGAGCGTCCGTGGCCCGCGCTCGATCGCCTGCGCGCGGTCACCGAGGCGAAAGGGTTCGTGCTCGCACCTCGCCTGACCGTGTATCCGTCGTACGTGTGCGACCCGACGCGGTGGCTCGATCCCGCGATGGTGTTCCCGGTGATGGATCGGTCCGACGCCGAAGGGCTCGGGCGCGACGACCCAGGTGCGGTGTTCCCCGAGCGCGTCGAGTTCGTGCGCCGTCCCGACGAGGGTGCCGATGTCGAGATCGTCGGCGATCGGTCCACCGCGTGGTACTCGGGGGCCGACGTTCATCCCCAGGTGCTGGTGCCAGGGGTCGCGCGTGCCGGTGGTGCCGTGCGAGAGGTGCTCGACGGTGTCCTGCTCGGTCAAGAGCCCGGCGTCGAGGAGCTCGTCGCGCTGTTCGGAGCGCGCGGCCCCGAAGTCGCGGCAGTGGCCGAGGTCGCGGACGACCTGC
>DATKAS010000448.1:0-8527 GCA_035497855.1 Acidimicrobiales bacterium | reverse complement strand
TCCGACCTGTGGGAGCGCTACCTCGAGCCGAAGTACCGCGACCGCGCGCTGCGCATCGCGAAGGACGACCGCGGCCTCGACGAGCTCGAGATCGACGGCAAGCGCTCGATGATGGCGCGGCGTGGCATGCCCTCGACGCTCGCCGCGATGGGTCGCATGGACCTCGCGCAGATGGCCCGCGATCCCGAGGTCACGTACGACAACCACGCCGCGTACGGGTCGACCGACGTGAAGGAGCGGCTCGAGCTGCTCGACGCCGAGCACATCGACGCCGCGGTGATCTACACGACGACCGGCCTGCTGTGGGAGGCCGAGCTCGACGACGCCGAGCTCTCGCAGGCCTACACGCGCGCGTACAACCGGTGGATCTGCGACTGGTGCTCCGACAGCGGCGGTCGCCTTGTGGCCGCAGCGCACCTCTCGCTCGGCGATCCCGCAGGCGCGGCGGAGGAGCTCGCGCGTGCGGTCGGCGATGGGGCGCGCGGCGTGTACGTCGCGCCGTTCACGCACGGTGCGAAGCCGCTCGGCCATCCCGACCACGACGTCGTGTTCGCGGCCGCGCAGGACCACGACATCCCCTTCGCGATCCATCCCACCTTCGAGCCGCAGTGGACGAAGGGCAGCCGCATGGGCGCGTGGGAGCACGTGCGCGAGCTGCGGCTCACGGCGTCGGTGCAAGCCGCTGACGGCGTGAGGCACCAGTTCACGACCCTGTTCGACTACGGCGTGTTCGACAAGTTCCCGCACCTCAAAGTCCTCGTGCTCGAGTCGGGCGGCGGATGGATCGGCTACTGGCTCGACCGGATGGATGGTGTGTTCGGGCACACCGCGATCGGTCAGCGGGTGCCGCTCGAGAACCCGCCCTCCTACTACTTCCGTGAGCGCTGCTACATCAGCTGCGATCCCGACGAGCGATCGATCCCATGGCTCGCTGAGCGGTTCGGCGACGGCCGATTCATGTGGGCCAGCGACTTCCCGCACGCGGACCACACGCCCGAGTACATCCAAGACCTCGAAGAGCTCGCGTCGATGTTCCCCGACGAGAGCCGGCGCAAGTTCCTGGGCGACAACTGCAGGCAGCTGTTCAAGATCGATGTCTGAGAGCCGGCGTTACGTGTTCCCCGAACCTGGGGAGACGGTCGCGATGGTCGCCAAGAGGGTGTTGCCCGACGTCGAGGACGGCGCGCAGCTCCTCATGTCGTGGAACCTCCACCTCGCCATGCGGCCACGCCCGATCGGGGCGCCGGGCGAGCTGCTTCCCACCGACATCGTCTACGTCGAGGCGCCCGTCGCATGAAGACCCGCGCCGATGCGCCGCTCATCACGGCGACGACGATCGCAGCCGGCCACGACGGTCGCGCCGAGCTCGTGCTCGAGCTCTCCTACCCGAACGGCATTCGCACCCACCTCAGCGTCAGCGAAGAGGCGATGGCCCGCGCGCTCGACACCGCGGGCGTGACCCGGCTCGAAGATCTCCACGGCCAGCCCTGGACCGTGCTGTTCGACCCTGAAGAGATGGGAGACCACTGAACATGCTGGACGTCATCATCCACGGCGGGAAGATCGTCGACGGCTCCGGGTTGCCGAGCTACCTCGGCGACATCGGCATCGAGGGTGGCCGCATCGTGTCGGTCGGTCGACCGCTGGCCGATGCCACGCGGGTCGTCGACGCGACGGGCAAGGTCGTGACGCCTGGCTTCATCGATCCACACACGCACTACGACGCGCAGCTCTGCTTCGATCCGTACGCGTACCCCGCGATCGAGCACGGCATCACGACGGTGGTCACCGGCAACTGCTCGCTCAGCCTCGCGCCGGTGCCCGCACCGCTCCGCGAGCGCTTCTCGCGCATGTTCCGCCTCATCGAGGAGATGCCGGAAGCTGCGTTCGCGCAGGGCGTCGACTGGCGGTGGGGCGAGTCGTTCGGCGGCATGCTCGACGCGCTGAAGGGCAACCTCGCGCTCAACGTCGCGCCGCTGGTGGGTCATTCGGTCCTGCGGCTCGCGGTGCTCGGTGAGGACGTGCGACGTCCCGCGTCGGCCGATGAAGTCGCCGCGATGTGCGACCTGCTCCGCGAGTGCCTCGACGCGGGCGCGGTCGGCATGTCGACGAGCTACGTCGACATCGAGGAGGACTTCAACCCGGTGCCGTGCCGCTGGGCCGAGCACAGCGAGCTCGAGGCGCTGTGCGCCGTGCTGGGCGAGCGCGGCCGGATGCTGCAGATCGTCCACGAGTTCTACGACGCGGGGTTGACGGTGTCGCGGGTCGAGATGCTGGGTCGCCTGTCGCGCGCCCATGGCATCCCGACCACGCTCTCGCCGATCTTCCACAGCAAGGCCGTGCCCGACGCGTGCGACAAGGTGCTCGCCGCGGTCGAGCGTGAATGGGCCGAAGGCGGGCGCGTCTGGCCGCAAGTGCAGACCCGCCCGATCGACATCAGCTGGACACTCGACCAGCGCAGCATCATGTTCCTCGCGTTGCCGGGCTGGTGGCCCGTGCTCTCGCTCCCGACGAAGGAGCAGAAGCTCGCGGCGTTCGCGGATCCCGAGAAGCGCGCGGCGCTCGTCGGCACGATCAACATGCTGTCGGGATTGCCCCAGGCGGGCCTCGACCCGAGCGGCTTCATCGTGCGAGAGGTCGCGCTCGACCACAACCGCGACCTCGTGGGCCGCACGCTCGGCGAGATCGCTTCTGAGCGTGGCGTCACGCCGGGCGATCTCCTCGTCGACCTGTCAGTCGAGGAGGACCTCGGTACGTGGTTCATGCGGGCCGACATCGGGCACAGCGATCCCGATGCCGTGGGCGGGCTGCTCGCACATCCCTACGTGCACGTCGGAGCGAGCGACGGTGGCGCGCATGTCGGGTCGTTCGCGACCTACGGCGACACCGGCTATCTCGTGTCGCGCTACGTGCGGGAGACAGGTGCGCTGCGACTCGAAGAAGCGGTGAAGAAGATCACGCTCGACCCGGCCACGATCTGGGGGCTGCCGGAGCGAGGACTGCTGCGCGAGGGCTATGTCGCGGATGTCGCGGTGTTCGATCCGGACACGCTCGATCGCGGACCCGAGGTGCCGTCCGACGACTTCCCCGGTGCGGGCATCCGGTGGATCCGTCACTCGATCGGGATGGACACCGTGCTGGTGGGTGGAGAGGTCACGTGGAGCGCGACCGAGGGCTACGTCGACGGCGCGCGAGCTGGGGGGCTCGCGACCCGATGAGCCCGGGGCTGGTGGGGTCGTCGGGGGAGAACTCGACGGCCTCCTCCGGCCGACACGTGTGATCCTGTGGTGATGGAGTCTCCCGTTCCTCTTGCGGGGCGCATCGGCAAGCTGCGCTCGAACGCGATCCGCGAGCTCCTCGCGATCACCCAGCGGCCCGACGTCATCTCGATGGCCGGCGGCCTGCCGGCCGCTGACGCGTTCCCGGTCGATGAGATCCGCACCGTGACAGCTCGGCTGCTCGCGGACGATCCCACGTCGTTGCTGCAGTACTCGACGACCGAAGGCTGGCCCGAGCTGCGGGGCTGGATCGCGGAGCAAGCGGCCGCGAGCCGAGGGCGCGAGGTGCACGCCGATCAGGTGCTCATCACGCACGGCTCGCAGCAGGCGCTCGACCTCGTGGCGAAGGTGTTCGTCGAACCCGGCGTCGAGGTCGCGATCGACGAGCCCGGCTACATCGGCGCGATCCAGGCGCTCCAAGTGTTCGAGCCCGCGCTGCTACCGGTTCCGGTCGACGAGCACGGGCTCGACGTGGCAGCGCTCGAGACGCTGCTCCAGGCGGGCCACCGACCTCGCCTCCTCTACACAGTCGTGAACTTCCAGAACCCGACCGGCGCGACATTGGTCCTCGAGCGGCGCATGCATCTCGCCGAGCTCGCGGAGCGGTACGGCTTCGTCATCGTCGAAGACGATCCGTACTGGGCGTTGCGGTTCGCGGGAGAGCAGCTGCCGTCGATCGCCACGTGGTCCGACAACGTGATCTCGCTCGGCACGTTCTCGAAGCTGGTCGTGCCGGGGTTGCGCGTCGGCTACGCCGTCGCGCCGACGTGGGCGCGTGAGCACCTCGCGAAGGTGAAGCAGGGCGCGGACCTGCACACGTCGAGCTGGGGTCAGGTGCTGCTCACCGCGCTGGTGTCGGAGCGCGGATGGCTCTCCGACCACATCGAGGCGCTCGTGCGCGTCTACGGCACGCGGGCCCGCGCGCTCGAAGACTCGTTGGCCGAGCGCATCGGCGAGCGGTTCGCGTTCAATCGGCCCGAGGGCGGCATGTTCCTGTGGGGGCGGCTCACTGACGGCAGGTCCGCGACCGAGCTGCTCCCGAAAGCCGTCGAGCAGGGGATGGCGTTCGTCCCCGGCGAGCCCTTCTACTCAGGTCCGCCCGACGCGTCGACGTTGCGCATGAGCTTCGCAACTGCGACCCCCGACGAGCTCGACGAAGGCGTCCGCCGCTTCGCCCTCGCCCTCGACACCTGACTCCCCCGGTCAGCACTGGGTGCCGTCGGCGGGCACCGTGAGGCTGATCAGGTAGTCGTCGATCGCGTCGTCGATGCACGTGTCCTGGCCGTACGCCGTGTGCCCTTCGCCTTCGCGCACGAGGAGCACGCCGCTCTCGAGCGCGGTCGCAAGCGCCTTGGTCTGCTCCAGCGGCGTGAACGGGTCGCCGGTCGTCCCGACGACCAGGATCGGCGGAGCGCCCGCGCCCGTGATCTTCGGACCCGGCTGGGGCGGCACCGGCCAGAGCGCGCACTGATATCCCGACGCGAACGATCGACCGAGCCTGGGCGCGACCTTCTGGAAGTCGTCCGCGATAGCGGCGTACTCGCTGATGTCGCGGGGCACCGGATCGTCGAGGCAGCTGATCGCGATGAACGCCTCGTAGGTGTTGCTCCACGTGCCGTTGTCGTTGTACTCGAGGTAGGAGTCGTTGAGCGCGAGGAGCCCCTCGCCGTTGCCGTGTTCGGCTTGGTCGAGCGCATCGGCGAGGCTCGGCCACAGGTCCGTCGAGTAGAGCGCGGCGATGACGCCGTTGATCGCGATGCCCTGTCCGACTTCGGGACGACCCTTGTCCGGAGGTGGCAGCGGGTGGGCGTCGAGGTCGGCCATCAGGCGGTCGAACGCTCCTTCCGCGTCGCCGTTGTTGTTGAACGCGCAAGTGCGGTGGGCCGAGCAGTCCGCGAGGAAGGTGTCGAGCGCGTGCTCGGCGCCGATGGCTTGGGCTCGAGCCGTCTGGATGCCGTCGAGCTCGGGATCGATCGCGCCGTCGAGCACCATCGCACGGATGTGCGTCGGGAACATCGTCGCGTAGGTCGCGCCGAGCTCGCTCCCGTACGAGAGGCCCATGTAGCTGATGGTGTCTTCGCCGAGCGCGGCACGCACGCGGTCCATGTCGCGCGTGGTGTCGACCGTCGAGATGTGGGCGAGCATCGGGCCGTCGGACTTCTCGCACGCATCGTCGAACTGCTGCGCGGTGTCGACGAGCTCCTGGTTCTCTGCGGGCGTGTCCGGTGACGGATCGGGTTCCGAGAAGTAGTGGTCGAGGTCGGAGACGCAGTCGATCGGCGCGCTGCCGCCCGTGCCGCGCGGATCCCACGACACGATGTCGAAGCGATCGCGGATCCGCTTCGGCCAGAACGACGATGCCGATTCGACGAGCTCGGTGCCCGGAGCACCAGGTCCGCCGGGGTTCACGAGCAGCGAGCCGATGCGCTGCGAGTCGCTGCCCGCCGGCAGGCGCATCAGCGCGAGGTCGATCGTCTTGTCCGTCGGAGCGGAGTAGTCGACGGGCACCGTGAGCGTGGCGCACTGCAGACGAGGCCCTGCGTCGGGGCAGTCGACCCAGGAGAGCGCGGCGTTCGTCGATCCGAGGGTCGTTGCGGCCGTCGACCCGCCGTCGTCACCACACGCCGCGAGTGAGAGCGCGACGACGACAACGAGGGCGAGCCGGCGCACGCGGAGATGGTAGGGGCGGGTGTTGGGCGCTCGACCGCGGGCCGTAGCCTCGACAGAAGTGCGGATGATGATCGGTGGCCCTCACGGCATGCTCGGGCACGACCCCGAGAACGTCGCGGGCGCGAAGGTCGACGCGAAGATCTTGCGACGCGCATGGGTGTTCGCGCGCCCGTACCGCATCATGATCGTCGGGTTCCTCGCCACGATCGTGCTCGACGCAGTCCTCGTGCTCGTGCCACCGCTGCTGCTCCGGTCGATGCTCGACGATGCGATCCCGTCGGGAGACCGCAGGCAGGTCTGGATCCTCGCGGGCTTCACCGTGCTCGCAGCGCTCGGCGATGCGATCTTGTCGGTTGCGCAGCGGTGGTGGTCGGCCCGCATCGGCGAAGGTCTGATCTACGAGCTCCGTTCTGCTCTGTTCGATCGGGTGCAGCGTCAGCCGATCGCGTTCTTCACCCGAACGCAGACCGGGGCGCTCATCAGCCGGATGAACAACGACGTCATCGGCGCGCAGAGCGCGGTGACGGGCACGCTCGGAACCGTGGTGTCGAACGTGATCACCCTGACGCTCACGCTCGCGGCGATGATCGCTCTCGAGTGGCGACTCACGTTGATCGCGCTTCTCGTGCTGCCGCTCTTCATCATCCCGGCGAAGCGGGTCGGCCGCAAGCTGCAGCGCATCACACGCGAGCAGATGAATCTGAACTCGTCGATGAACACGACGATGACCGAGCGGTTCAACGTGAGCGGCGCGATGGTCGTGAAGCTCTACGGCGATCCCGACGCCGAGGCAGCGTCGTTCTCGAATCGCGCGAGCCGGGTGCGCGACATGGGCATCAAGAGCGCGATGTACGGACGCGTCTTCTTCGTCGCCCTCGGCCTCGTCGCTGCCGTCGGCACCGCAGTGATCTATGGCCTGGGCGCGCAGATGGTGATCTCGGGCACGATCACGATCGGCACGCTGGTCGCGCTCGCTGCGTACGTGGGGAGGGTGTACGGGCCGCTCACGAGCCTCACGAACGCTCGGGTCGACGTCATGACGGCCCTCGTCTCGTTCGAGCGGGTGTTCGAGGTGCTCGACGCTCCGAACCCGCTGGAGGACAAGCCCGGCGCGATCGACCTCCCGAAGGCCGAGGGTCGTGTCGAGTTCGACGACGTGACCTTCCGGTACCCGGCCGGCGCGTCGGTGTCGGTGGCGACGCTCGAGGTGGGTGGGGCGCAGACCGACGGCAGCGTGCCGTTGCTCGACGGCACGCCCGGGGTCGAGGTGCTGCATCACGTCTCGGCCCAGATCGATCCTGGCCGGCTCGTCGCACTCGTCGGGCCGTCCGGTGCAGGCAAGACGACGATGGCGTCGCTCGTCCCTCGCCTCTACGACGTGACGAGCGGTGCCGTGCGGATCGACGGCTACGACGTGCGCGACCTCACACAGCGGTCGCTGCGCGCCGTCATCGGCGTGGTCGCGCAGGATCCCCATCTCTTCCACGAGTCGGTCGGCGACAACCTCCGCTATGCGCGGCCCGACGCGACCGCAGCCGAGCTCGAGACGGCCTGTCGTGCCGCACAGATCCACGACGTCATCGCCGCGTTGCCCGATGGCTACGACACCATTGTCGGCGAGCGGGGATACCGGCTGTCAGGAGGCGAGAAGCAGCGTCTCGCGATCGCACGCATGCTGCTGAAGGATCCCGCGATCGTGATCCTCGACGAAGCGACGAGCCACCTCGACTCGGAGAACGAGGCGCTCGTGCAGCGGGCGCTCGATCGGGCGCTCGAAGGGCGCACGTCGATCGTCATCGCCCACCGGCTCTCCACGATCATCAACGCCGACGAGATCATGGTGCTCGACGAGGGCCGCATCGTCGAGCGGGGCACCCACGAGCAGCTCCTCGCCGGAGGTGGGCTCTACGCCGAGCTCTACCACACCCTCGTGCGGGATCAGGCGTCGCCGAACGTGCTGCTGGAGCGTCCGGCCGGCTGACGTCGCGGATCCTCCCCGGCGACGGGTCCCCAGGAATGTCGCACCCCCCTCGTACCGTCGGCACATGGCTCGACAGCGCACCTTCTACTCGTGCACCGATTGCGGCACCCATGCTGTGCAGTGGGCCGGGCGCTGCCCGGGCTGCGGCGCCTGGAACACGCTGCAGGAAGAGGTCGAGACCGCGCGCAGCGAGCCGATCGCCTCGGTCGCCGCTGCTGCCATGCCGATCACCGAGGTCGACCCGCGGCAGTGGCGTCCCGCACCAACCGGCATCGAAGAGCTCGACCGCGTGCTCGGTGGGGGCCTCGTCGACGGCTCCGTCACGCTGCTCGGCGGCGAGCCCGGCATCGGCAAGTCGACCTTGCTGCTGCAGGCCGCGGCGTCGGTCGCTCGCCGCGGTCAGCGCGTGCTCTACATCTCCGGTGAGGAATCAGCGGCGCAAGTGCAAGGTCGCGCCGCCCGCGTCGATGCGCTCGTCGAGGGGCTGTGGTTCTCGAGCGAGAACGATGTCCACGCGGTCATCGCGCTGATCGAACGCCACGACCCGAGCCTCGTCGTCGTCGACTCCATCCAGACCACGCTCGACCCGTCGCTCGGC
>DATKAS010000447.1:0-6653 GCA_035497855.1 Acidimicrobiales bacterium | reverse complement strand
TCGTCGATCGGCGCCGCCGCCATGCGCACGTCGCCCTCGATCTCGCCCGCTGCACGGGCCCCGATGAGCACGGTGCGCACCGAAGGCTGCGCGATCACGAGCTGCAGCGCCGCGGCAGCCAGCGTGGTGCCGTGCGCGGCGCACAGCTCTGCGATCGCTCGCGCTCGCCCGAGCCGATCGTCATCGACCAGCCGGTAGTCGTAGGTCGATGCCGGGCTCGGCGCCGCGAGGACACCGCTGTTGAACACCCCGCCCGCCATGACGGCGACGCCCCGCACCGCGCAGCGCGCGAAGAGCCCGCTGTCGAGCGCGGCCTGGTCGAGGAGCGTGTACCGGCCGGCGACGAGGATCACGTCGAGATCGCACCGCTCGACCGCCTCGACGAGCGGCTCGACGTGGTTCATGCCGAACCCGATGGCCCGGACGACACCCTCCTCCCGCAGGCGAGCGAGGGCCGGTGCCGCTTCCGTGATCGCCTGCTCGAGGTGGTCGTCGGGATCGTGGATCAGCGCGACATCGACGCGATCCAGGCCGAGGCGAGCGAGGCTCTCGTCGAGCGACCGCCGGACTCCGTCCGCCGAGAAGTCGAAACGAGCCACCTCCGCGTGGGACACCCTGAACCCGGACGACGGGTCGGGCGTCCCGGCGACGAGCACGCGGCCGACCTTCGTCGACAGGACGTAGGCGTCCCGAGGTCGGGAGGCGAGGGCACATCCGACCCGCCGTTCGGCGAGGCCGTGGCCATAGAGGGGGGCGGTGTCGAAGACTCGGATGCCTGCCGTCCACGCCGCATCCACGGTCGCGGCCGCGTCTTCCTCCGACACCTCCGTGTAGAGGTTGCCGAGGGGCGCGGTGCCCAGGCCGAGGCGGCTCGACGCGAGGAAGGTCACTGGCGTCGTTGATGCGACTCGATGACCGCAAGCAGCTCCGAGACGGCGCGATCGAGGTCGTCGTTGACGATCACGTGGTCGGCGAGCGCGAGGCCGATCGGTTCCTCCTCGTCGGCCTTCCGCAGCCGCTTCGCGACCTTCTCCTCGGGATCGCCGCGGCCGCGCAGTCGCCGCTCCTGCTCCTCCCGCGACGGCGGCATCACGAAGATCACGATCGCGTCGGGATGGCGCTTGCGCACCTGCTGCGCACCGTCGAGCTCGATCTCGAGCACGACGTCCGCGCCCGGCGGCGGATCGGGCGTGGGCGTGCCGTAGTAGTTGCCGAGAAAGTCGGTCCATTCGAGGAAGCCGTCGGCTTCGATGCGCCGCTCGAACGTGTCGCGATCGACGAACACGTACGCGTCGGGAGACTCACCCGGCCGACGTTCGCGGGTGGTCCACGAACGGCTGAGCCACAGCTTCGGCTCGCGCTGCAAGAGCGCTGCGACGAGCGTCCCCTTGCCGACGCCACCCGGGCCGGAGACGACGAAGATCAGATCACGACTCGATCAGATCAGGATTCGGCAGCCTGCAGCTTGGGATGCGCGAGCAGCGCCTCGCGTTGCTGGGCACCGAGGCCCGCGACGCGACGCGACTCGCTGATCCCGATCTCTTCCATGATGCGGCGCGCCTGCACCTTGCCGACTCCCGGAAGGGATTCGAGCAGCGCAAGAACCTTGAGCTTGCCGATGACATCGTCGCCCTTGGCCTGGGCGAGCACTTCAGGAAGAGTGACCGAGCCCATCTTGAGCTTCTCCTTGAGCTCGGCCCGCAGCGTCCGGACCTCGGCTGCCTTCTTCAGGGCCGCCGCTCGCTGATCAGCAGAAAGGGGGGGAGGATTCGGCATGGGCGGCACCCTAGCGCGGGCCCTCAGCAGCCCGTTCCCCGGCCGATTCTCTTGGTGCCACTCCTGCGCCGAGAGCGAGAAGCACCGAGCATCCAGCGTGAGATCCGGGGTTCAGGCGATCGAGCTGACCAGGCTCGCAGCCGCCGCGGCGGGATCTGACGCTTCGGTGACGGCACGTCCGATCACCAGCAGATCTGCGCCGGCGTCGAGGGCTTGACGCGGCGTCGCGGCGCGCGCCTGGTCGTGGTGCGCGGCGCCCTCGGGGCGGATGCCGGGCACGACGATCGTGAGGCGCGGCGCGAACAAGGCGGCGTCGCGCACGTCGGATGCTGCACACACGATGCCGCCGCAGCCACTCTCCACCGCGGCACCGACGCGCTTGGGGAGGATGTGCTCGGGCGCGCTGTCGTCGCTCGTGAGGATCGTCACGGCGAGCGCGGTCGCGGGCATCTGGCCGGCGCGTTCTGCTCCCTCCGAGAGACCTTCGACTCCGGCGCGGAGCATCGCGACGCCACCCTGCGCGTGCAGCGTGAGGTAGCTCGCCCCGTAGGCGCCGACGACCCGAGCCGCGCGATGCACCGTCGTGGGGATGTCATGAAGCTTCAGATCCAGGAAGACGCGATAGCCGAGATCGATGAACGCACCGACCGATTCGGGCCCGGATGCGGTGAACAGCTCGAGGCCGACCTTCGCCGTGCCGAACCACGGGCGAAGCATGCGCGCGAGGCGAATGGCCTCGACGAGGTCGTCGACATCGAGCGCGAGCGCGAGCCGGTCACGGGTCGCGACCTCTTCGTCAACCATCTCGTCGGTCTTCATGCGCTGCTCCCACGATCGTCCTGACGGCAGCCACCGAGTGCCGCTCGCACCAGTCTCCCAGCCCCTCGAGCACAGAACGCGGAGCCTTCGGGTCCGCGAAGGTCGCCGTTCCGACCTGCACCGCCGAAGCACCAGCCATCAGCAGCTCGACCGCGTCTTCGCCCGTGGCAACCCCGCCCACCCCGACGATCGGGAGGTCGGGAAGCGCGGCGTGCACGTCGTGCACGGCCCGCACGGCGACAGGGTGGATCGCGCGGCCGGACAGCCCGCCGCCCCCCGCGCCGAGCGCGGGCCGCCGTGCATCGATGTCGATCACCATCCCGAGCACGGTGTTGACGAGCGTGACCGCCTCCGCGCCGGCCTCGCGCGCTGCCGAGGCAACTGCGACGAGCTGGTCGGTGTTCGGGCTGAGCTTCGCCCACACCGGGCGGCCGCAGGCGAGCGCGACCTCGATCGCGGCGGCGGTCGCGCTCGGTGAGTGCGCGAACAGGTGCGCGCCGCCGTCGAGGTTCGGGCAGCTCAGGTTCACCTCGACCGCGACGACAGTCGAGGGCGCATCGGCCAAGAGCTTCGCGGCTTCTCGGTACTGCTCGACCGAGCGTCCCCAGATGCTCGCGACGACCCGTGCACCCGCGCGTTCGAGCCGTGGGAGGTCGTGCGCGAGCCATGCCGTGATGCCGGGTCCCTGCAGGCCGACGCTGTTCAGCATCCCGCCCGTCACCGGGTGCAAGCGCGGCGCCGGGTTGCCCGCCCACTCGAACGCGGCAAGCGACTTCACGACGACAGCGCCCAGGTCAGAGAGAGGGAAGTAGCGACCGAGCTCGTCGCTGTGTCCCGCGCAGCCGGACGCCGTCATCACGGGGTTGGGTAGCTCGAGTGATCCGACCTTCGACGTGAGGTCGACAGACATCAGATCGGCAGCGCGAGCTGGTCGCCGCCGCCGTCGTGGTGCTCCTGCAGCGATCGCACCTGCAAGTCGGTGCCCACCCACTCCGTCATGCCGTTCGCCGCGGCAACCGCGGCGGCCACCGTCGTGAGGCAGGGCACGCGATGCACGTTGGCCGCGGCCCGGATGTGCGAGCCGTCGGCGCGGGCGCCCCGACCTCGCGGCGAGTTCACGACGAGGTCGACCTTGCCCGACGAGATCAGGTCGACGGCGTCTTGCCCGCTTCCCTCCCCCACTTTGGCCACGACAGCGGTGACCGGGACGCGGTTGGCTTCCAGATGCGCGGCCGTGCCCGATGTCGCGACGATCGAGAACCCGAGGTCGACGAAGCGTCGAGCTGCTTCGAGCCCCGCGGGCTTGTCCCGGTCGGCGAGCGACATGAAGATCGTCCCGGACGACGGCAATGGGTTGCCCGCGCTGATCTGGCTCTTCGCGAACGCGAGCCCGAACGATCTGTCGATGCCCATGACCTCACCGGTGGAGCGCATCTCTGGACCGAGCACGGTGTCGACGCCGGGAAAGCGGTTGAACGGCAGCACCGCCTCCTTCACGCTCGTGTGCCCCGACGTCGTGGGTGGGCGCAGCAGGCCTTCTTCTCGCAGCTCAGCGAGGGTGGCGCCGACCATGACCCGGGTGGCGACCTTCGCGA
Source organism: Acidimicrobiales bacterium (assembly GCA_035497855.1). GTDB lineage: Bacteria > Actinomycetota > Acidimicrobiia > Acidimicrobiales > DATKAS01 > DATKAS01. The sequence goes on along the minus strand of DATKAS010000447.1, from coordinate 2,463 downwards.
GGGGGACTCCTGTCGCCTTGGCGACGAACGGCACCGTGCGGCTCGCCCGCGGGTTGGCCTCGAGCACGAACACCTGCCCGCCCTTGACCGCGTACTGCACGTTGATGAGGCCGCGGACGTCGAGGGCCTCGGCGATCGCTCGTGTGTACCGCTCGAGGACCTCGATCACAGCGGACCCGAGCGAGGGCGGCGGCAGCGCGCACGCGGAGTCACCCGAATGCACTCCAGCCTCTTCGACGTGCTCCATCACGCCACCGATGAGCACCTCACCGCTCGCGTCGCGGATGGCGTCGACGTCCACCTCGACCGCGTCTTCGAGGAACCGGTCGATGAGCACGGGACGCTCCGCCGACAGACCGCCTTCTCGGCCGAGGCTGCCTTCGTCGGCGAGCTCGGCCATCGCGCCCGCGAGCTCGTCGTCGTCGTACACGATCTGCATCGCCCGACCGCCCAACACGTAGGACGGACGCACGAGCACGGGGTATCCCACGCGCTCCGCGACGGCGAGGGCCGCGTCGACAGACGTCGCAGTCCCGCCTGCCGGCTGGGGGATCTCGAGGTGCGCGCACAGCGCGTTCCACTGCTCGCGATCCTCGGCGCGGTCGATCGACTCCGCGCTCGTGCCCATCACCAGACCCGGAGGCAGTACGCCCGCGAGCTTGAGTGGCGTCTGCCCACCCAGCGCGACGACGACGCCGATCGGCTGCTCCGCGTCGATCACGTTGAGCACGTCCTCGCGTGTCAGGGGCTCGAAGTAGAGGCGGTCGCTCGTGTCGTAGTCGGTCGACACCGTCTCGGGGTTGCAGTTGACCATCACGGTCTCGTAGCCCGCGTCACGCAGGACGAACGACGCGTGCACGCAGCAGTAGTCGAACTCGATGCCCTGGCCGATCCGGTTCGGTCCCGAGCCGAGGATGACGATGCGAGGTCGTTCGGTCGCGCGCACCTCGTCCTCGTCCTCATATGTGCCGTAGTGGTACGGCGTGCTCGCCTCGAACTCGGCACCACACGTGTCGACGGTCTTGAAGGTGACCGCCACACCGTGCTCGAGCCGAGCTGCTCGCACCTCGGCTTCTGTCACCCCGAAGAGATGCGCGAGCTGCCCGTCGGAGAACCCGAGGCGCTTCGCGCGCCGCCACGACCGGCGGTCCATCGCTGCGAGCCCGCCGGACTCGAGCCGCGCCCGCTCGTCGGTGATGCGAGCGATCTGGTCGAGGAACCACGGGTCGATGCCGGTCTCGTCGGCGAGCCGTTCGACCGACACACCGCGCCGTAGCGCGGCTTCGAGGTGGAACGGGCGGTCAGGCGTCGGCACTGCGCTCCGCGCGACCAGCTCGTCGGTCGCGAGCGAGTCGTACACGGCCTCGGCCGGGTCGGCGTTGAGACCGAGGCGACCGGTCTCGAGCGATCGGAACCCCTTCTGGAGCGACTCCGCGAACGTGCGACCGATCGCCATCGCCTCACCGACCGACTGCATCTGCGTGCCGAGCACACCGCTCGTCCCGGGGAGCTTCTCGAACGCCCACCGCGGCACTTTGGTGACGACGTAGTCGATCGTCGGCTCGAAGCTCGCGGGGGTCTTCTGCGTGATGTCGTTCGGGATCTCGTCGAGCGTGTAGCCGACGGCGAGCCGTGCCGCGATCTTCGCGATCGGGAAGCCGGTCGCCTTCGACGCGAGCGCGGAGGAGCGGCTCACCCTGGGGTTCATCTCGATCACGACCTGTGCGCCCGTCGTCGGCTGGACGGCGAACTGGATGTTGCTGCCGCCGGTCTCGACCCCCACACGACGGATGCACGCGAACGCTGCATCTCGCATCGTCTGGTACTCCACGTCGGACAGCGTCTGCGCCGGCGCGACCGTGATCGAGTCGCCGGTGTGCACCCCCATCGGGTCGAAGTTCTCGATCGAGCAGACGACGACGCAGTTGTCCGCGCGGTCGCGCATCACCTCGAGCTCGAACTCCTTCCACCCGACGATCGAGCGCTCGATGAGGATCTCGCTGATCGGGCTCGCGTCGAGCCCCGCCGCGGCGATCGACGCGAACTCGCTCGGCGTCGATGCGATGCCGGTGCCTCGCCCACCGAGGATGTACGCCGGGCGCACGATCACAGGAAGCCCGATGCGCTCGACGACGGCGAGCGCCTCGTCGAGCGAGCGCGCCGTCCCCGATGCGGGAACCGCCAAGCCGATCTCGATCATCGCCTGCTTGAAGCGCTCACGATCCTCGGCGGTGGCGATCGCCTCGGCGTTCGCACCGATGAGCTCGACCCCATCGCCGCCGACGATCCCTCGCTCCGCGAGCGCCATCGCGAGGTTCAGGGCGGTCTGACCACCGAGCGTCGGAAGCACCGCATCGGGCTGCTCCCGCTCGATGATCTTGGTGAGCACCTCAGGCGTGAGCGGCTCGACGTACGTGCGATCCGCGAACTCGGGGTCGGTCATGATCGTGGCCGGGTTCGAGT
>DATKAS010000446.1:0-15851 GCA_035497855.1 Acidimicrobiales bacterium | reverse complement strand
TGCACGATGCCGTGCTCGCACCGCTCGGTTGCTCGATCGGGTCGCCTCGTGACGCGAGTGCGCGCGGCTCACACGTCTCGGTGCGTCATTCCGACGCTCGCGCCCTCTGCGCGGCGATGATCGAGCGCGGTGTGATCCCGGACTTCCGCACACCCGACCGCATCCGCTTCGGCCCGGCTCCCATCACGACGCGGTTCGTCGACGTGTGGGACGCGCTCGACTGCCTACGAGACCTCCTGGCTCAATAGGTCTGGTTCCAGTACGGCACGCGCTCCCGGTTGCGGCGAGCGTTCTCCCCGTAGCTGCCGAGGTCGGCGATCACACCGAGGATCACGAAGAACCAGCCCCATCCGGTGACGCCGACGCGCGGCGCGTACGCGAGCGCGTAGATCAGCGTCGTCCACGGGAGGATCAGCAATCCGAGGAACGGGACGATGAACGAGTCGTACGCCCGGTCCACGAAATCCGTGAAGATCCACACGATCCCCAACGCGAGGCGCGGAGAGATCATCGAAAGGAGGAGCACGAGGCAACCCATCGCCGCAGGCTACGCCGAGTGGTGGCGGGCGCGTACGCTGACCCCGTGGCGGTCACCGCTCAGCCGAAGGTCGCCGCGCCCGACGCTTCCGGCCGCAGCCGAAACGGCCGGCTCGAGTTCCTGGATGCGCTGCGGGGCATCGCCGCGATGATGGTCGTCGCCACCCACTTCGCAGAGCGGTTGTGGCCGGAGGCGCTGCGCTTCACGACCGAGACGTTCCGGGTCGGGGAGTGCGGCGTCATGATCTTCTTCCTCTGCAGCGGGTTCATCATTCCCGCCTCGCTCGAGCGGCGCGGGTCGATGCGCCAGTTCTGGATCGGCCGCGCGTTCCGCCTCCTCCCCGCCTACCTCGCTGCAGTTGGAGCCGCGCTCGCCCTGCACATGATCCATCGGTACCCGCTGGCCCCGTCGCTGTCCGCGCACCATCTCGAAGGGCTCGAAGGACTCGCAGCCAACGCGACGATGGCCCAGCACCTTCTCGGGAAGCAGCTGATCCTCGGTCAGTCGTGGACGCTCGGATACGAGCTCGTCTTCTACGGGGTCGTGTCAGTGCTGTTCGTCGCAGGATTGCATCGCCGCTCGGTCGCGATCTCGTTCGCGCTGCTCGCCGGAGCACTGCTCGTCGGGAACTCGCTGGCTCCCCTCGCAGTGACCTCGCCAACCGGCTCGTCCCGCGCGGTCGTCATCGCCGTCACCGCCGTCGCGGTGCTCGTCGCCGTGACGCTCGCCCGCTCCACGGGCGGCCGGATCCTGGCTGGCGTGCTCACCGCCCTCGCGGTGCCGCTCATCCTGAACCGACCCGAACCGATCTGGTTCGCGCTGCTCGTCCTCGGCACGATGTTCGTCGGCACGGTGCTGCACCGCTCGACATCGGGACAGATCGCGCCGTGGATCGGCGCCGTGGTGTTCGGCTTCGCGCTCGTGATGATCGTGGTCGTGGAGAAGGTCCGCGAGGTGCAGTTCGTCGAGCCGACGACGGGTGCGATCACGAACTGGCGGGCCGAATCGTGGACGTTCGTCGTCGCCTACCTCGTGTTCGGCGCGGCATTGCTGCTGCGGAGGTACCGGTTCCCCAGGGTGCTCGTCTGGCTCGGCGCGATCAGCTACTCGCTCTACCTGTGGCACGCAGTCGTGCTCCGCGCCATCTCGCCCACCGCATACCGCCCGCTCACGTTCTCGGTGTGGCTGGCGGCGACGATCGTGGTCTCCTGGCTGTCGTACCGCTACATCGAGCAGCCGGCGATACGGGCAGGCCGCAAAGTCGCTGCGCGATGAAGTCCGACGCGAAGAAGGTGCACGCAGCGATCCGGAAGTTCGCGCTCGACCTCCCCGGAGCCTGGGAGGACACCCCATGGGAGGAGGACCACGTCGCGAAGGTCGGGAAGAAGATCTTCGTGTTCATGGGCTCCCCGGGCTCTCCGACGCCTGGCATCGCCGTCAAGCTCCCGGACTCGAAGGAGCAGGCGCTGAGCCTCGAGTGCGCGGCGCCGAGCGGCTACGGGCTCGGCAAGGCGGGATGGGTCAACATCCAGCTCACTGCGCCGGATCGACCGTCGGCGGACGTGCTGTGTGACTGGGTGGAGGAGAGCTACCGCGCGATCGCGCCGAAGAAGCTCATCGCCGAGCTCGACGCGTGAGCGACGCGCTCGCCGACCTCGATGGTCACCTGCGGTCGCTCGCGGGCAATGACGAGCTGTCGGGGGTCGTGTTGTTCCAGCGCGGCTCCCGCACGGTCTTCGAGCGCGCGTACGGGTGGGCGAGCCGTACCTGGCGCATCCCGATGACGCTCGACATGCGGTTCGACTGCGCGTCGATCACGAAGCTGTTCACCGCAATCGCGACGTTGCAGCGCGTCGACGTGGGTGACTTCGACCTCGACACCTCGGCGATCGACTTCCTCGGGCTCGGGGGGACGGCGATCTCTCCGGCGGTCACGGTGCGTCATCTGCTGACCCACACCTCCGGCATAGCCGACGACGCTGACGAGGAGGCGGGCGAGCGGTACGAAGACCTCTTCGTCGAGAAGGCGAACTACACCGAGATCGCGACGGCAGATCACCTCCCGGACTTCGTCTTCAAGCCCCCGAACTTCGCGCCGGGGGAGGGTTGCCGCTACTGCAACGGTGGCTTCATCCTGCTCGGGCTCATGGTCGAGAAGGCCACCGGCACGACCTATCGCGATTACGTTCGCACACACGTCTTCGCTCGTGCCGGGATGACGCGCTCGGGCTTCTTTCGCATGGACGAGGTCGTGACCGGTGTCGCCGAGCCGTGCGAGCCCGTCCGCGACGAGGCGGGCGCGATCACCGGCTGGAGGCGAAACATCTACTCGTACCCGCCGATCGGGTCGCCCGACGGCGGCGCGCACGTGACCGCCGGCGACCTGGTGCGGTTCGTGCAGGCGCTCCGCGACCACACGCTGCTGCCGAGCCCTCTTGCCGAAGCGATGGTCACTCCGCAGGTCGAGTGGTACCGCTCTCCGAGGACGGGCGCCCTGCACATGCACGGCTTCGGCTGCCGCATGCAGGTCGACGACGGGGGCGACGTCGTCTGGTGGGGGAAGGAAGGCATCAACGTCGGCGTCAGCGCCGAGGTCGCGTACTACCCGCGGCACGACGTCACGACGGTCGTGCTGTGCAGCTCCGAGCACGGGGCCTGGGGTCCGATCGAGACGATCGAAGAGCTGGTCTTGTCGGGGGCGCTTGACAATCAGTAACGCTGTTGTTATCTATTTTGACGATGGCAAATGATCTGGCGCCGGTCGACGTGACCCTTGCGGCGCTCGCGGATCCCACGAGGCGCGCCGTCGTCGACCTCCTCGGCACCGGGCCGAAGCGTGCTGGCGAGCTCGCCGCGAGCGTGGGCATGAGCGGCCCGGCGATGAGCCGTCACCTCCGGGTGCTGCGCGAGAGCGGGCTCGTCGAGGCCGAGCTCGTCGACGAGGATGCCCGGCTCCGCATGTACCGATTGCGTCCCCAGTCGCTCGTCGCGCTCCAGGCCTGGCTCGACCAAGTCGAGGCGTTCTGGTCCGAGCAGCTCGGCTCGTTCAAGGCCCATGCCGAGCGCACGCGCAAGAAGCCCCGGTCGTGAGCGACCCGTCGCCCGGCAGGGCGGCGTCCGCGATCGTCGAGGTCGCGGTCGACCCTCCCACTGCATTCGAGGTGTTCACCGAGGAGGTCGCGGCGTGGTGGCGCTCGTCCGAGTCGGTGCGGTTCGAGCCGGGCGTCGGCGGGCGCGTGCTCGCGTTGACGGCTGGCGCGAGTGAGGCGGTGGAGATCGGGCGAGTGCTGGTGTGGGAGCCGAGCCCACGGCTCGCGTTCAGCTACCACGACGACACCGAGGTCGAGGTGCGCTTCGAGCCGTCAGACATCGGCACGCGCGTCGTCGTCGAACACCGCGGCCTGGACCATGCCGGTTGGCCGAACCTCGCCGACGACTGGGCCGACCTGCTCGACCGGTTCGCCGGTCGCTCGCGAGAGCGGGTGCTGTTGTGCCGGCTGGCCGAGTTCGTGTCGGCGATCGGCGACAACGACGTGGAGTTCTTCCGTCGCAACCTCACCGACGACGCCCTGTGCATCTTCCCTGGTGCCAACGGCGTCTACACCAAGGCGCAGGTCGTCGACGGCATGCGCGACCATCCGCCGTATGCCAAGTACCTCGTCGAGGATCCGACGGTCATCGATGCCGGTGCCAACGCGGCGGTGCTCACCGCCCTCGCCGTGATCCAACGGGTTGATGACCCTGCTCCGCGTTCGGTCGTGATGACCAACACCTTCGTGCTCCGTGATGGCGAGTGGAAGCTCGCGGTCGTCCAGTGGACGCCGGCGTGAGCGCGACCGCCGAGACCGTGCGTGCGATCGCCATGGCCCTGCCCGCGACGACGGAGAAGCCCTGCTGGGGCACGCCCGCCTGGTACGTGAAAGGCAAGATCTTCGCCCGCATCCTCGACGACGAGGTCGCGTCGGTCGTCGTGAAGGTCGACTTCGACGAGCGCGCCGCCCTCGTGCAAGAAGACCCGAGCGTGTACGCCGTGACGCCCCACTACGAGGGCTATCCGATGGTCATCGTGCGCCTCGGCAAGGTGCGCAGAGCCGATCTCGAAGAACGTCTCGTCGAGGCGTGGCGCTTCAGCGCGCCGCCAAAGCTCCTGAAGGAGTTCGACTCACACTGACCAAGACGGTCGCTCGTTGAGCGCCGCAGCGTCGAAGCCGGCCATCCGCTTGTACGACGACGAGATCTCTTCCATCTCGTCCTCGGACACGACGTCGTGGATGTCGCGGAAGCCGTCGGGTGCGCGCTGCTCGGCGAGCTCCATCATCCGCTCGGGGCCGACGTTGCGGTTGGCGAGCACGATCTGCGAGGTGAGCGGCCGGCGGATGTCCTCGTAGCGCTCGAGCCCGCTCTCCGGGTCGGGCGCTGTGGCCAAGTGGTGTGCGAGCACGCGGGCGTCGACGATCGCCTGCGACGCGCCGTTCGACCCCACGGGATACATGGGATGGGCGGCGTCGCCGAGCAGGGTGATCCGGTCGAACGTCCATCGCGGGAGCGGATCGCGATCGACCATCGGGTACTGGAAGACCTCGCTCGCGCCATAGATGAGCTCGGGCACATCGAGCCAGTCGAAGCGATAGTCAGAGAATGCCGTCGCGGCCAGCGCCGGGTCGGCGGTGAACTCCCAGTCCTGCTTCGGCATGGGCTGCCCATCGGCGGTCTTCAGCTCGGCGACCCAGTTGACGAGCGAACGTCCCGCGTCTGCGTGGTGCTTCGAGATCGGGTAGATGACCATCCGGCGTTGCATGTGGCCGACGAGCATCATCGTGCGGCCGTCGAAGAACGGCTCGTGGTCGGTGACCGCGCGCCACATCGTGATGCCGTTCCAGAGCGGCGGACCCTCGTCGGGATAGAGCTGTGAGCGCACGGTCGAGTGCACGCCGTCGCACGCCACGACGACGTCGCCGTCGACGCGGCCGAGGTCTTCGCCGGTGCGGCGCCGTTCGAGGTCGACCCACGCGCGCGTCGAGTCGCCACCGGCGCGCACCGCTGCGTGTCCAGCGTGGTAGCGATCCGCGCCGAGCCGGTCGCACACCGCGCGATACAAGATGCCCAGCAGCTCGCCGCGGTGGATCGAGTACTGGGGCCATCGGTATCCCGCGGCGAGCCCACGCTCCTCCCCGAACACGAACTGGCCGTGTCGGTTGAAGAACTTCAGTGCCGCCGTCGGGATCGCGGTGGCGGCGAGAGCATCGCCGAGGCCGAGCTCGGTCAGCTCGCGCGACGCGTGGGGGAGGACGTTCACGCCGACGCCGAGCTCGCGGACCTCGCTCACGGCCTCGAACACGTCCACATCGGTGATGCCCGCATCGTGGAGGCTGAGGGCGAGCGCGCACCCGCCGATTCCGCCGCCCACGATGACGATCCTCATCAGCGCGAGGCTGCCACACCCCGCTCCCGGCTCTTGACCCTGGCGACCGGCTCGGAGTGGTCTGCAGGGTCAAGTGCGAACGGGATCGGGGAGCACGGGGACCGGCGAGGGGACTCGAGGCACCCGAGCGGGGGCGGGGCGGGTGGCCTGGCGGATGCGCAGCGCGACCCCGGCGACGACGGCAAGGGTCGCCGCGAGCACTGCGCTGAGCACGAGCATGCCGTGTGCATCGGTGCCCGCCGTGACGAAGTGCAGCGTGGCGAGGAAGAAGAGCGGCAGCGAGAGCACGTGCACGCGACGCCACAGCCGGTGGGGCAGCCGTCGCTTCGCGAGCGACGTCAGCTCGACGGCGAGGAGGAGGTAGAGCGACACGATGCCGAGGGCGACCGCGGCGGGCTTCCATGTCGACGCGAACGGCACGAGGATCTCGCGCGGTCCGAAGTGCACATACGAGTCGAGAAAGACCGACCCGATGTGCAGGCCGGTGAAGATGGCCGCCGTGCCGCCGAGGAAGCGGTGCAGGTCGAGGGTCCAGGCGGGCCGCACGCGGGGCGGCCGCACCTTTGTCGAGAGCATCAGGCCCCACAGCACCGAGGTCGTGAGCAACGCCCACGCCACGATGCCGCTGGCCCGTGCGACGAACCACCAGGTCTGGCCCATCAGCTGCCCTGCGTCTGGGTGTGCGCGGCGGTGTTCGTCGTCGCGGCGACGGTGGTCGAGGTCGTCGCGGAGGCCGTCGAGGTGGACGCCGTGCTGGACGCCACCGGCGTCGCCGCCCATGTCGATGTGCTCGAGTGCGTGGCCGTCGTTTCGCCCGCGACGTTCGTGTCGTCGGTCTCGCTCGACGTGTGTGTCGCCGAGTGCGCCATGGCGGTCCCCAGGGCAACGAACGCAGCCGCGCTCGCCGCGGCAGAGATGCGGCGTGCTCGCCGGGCGGGATGGGGCCGGCGGCGCTTCGGGGTTCGAGGCTTCTCGTCCATGGGTGAGACGATCCCGCCGGAGTGCAAGGACGGATCAAGCGGAGTGTGAGAGCCGTGCAAGAACGCCCTACAGGCGCAGGCTCCCGGCTTCGAGACGGGCGAGGACCTCGGCCACTGTGTCGTCGACGTCGTGCCCGCTCGTGTCGATCACGTGTCTCTCGTGGTCGCCGAGCGCCGCGAACGCGTCGTACATCTTTGCGATCGGCTCAGGATCGACGAGGGCCGGCGCGCCTCGCTCGACGGCGCGGGTCATGGCCGTCTCGGCGTTCGGGCGGATGACGACGTAGTGCAGCGGCACACCGTCGACCTCGGGCGCGAACGTGTCGAGGAACCACGGACCGATGATGCCCTCGAGCACGACTGCGTAGCCGCCGGTCGCATACTCCCGAGCGGACGCCGCCATCGCACGTGTGACGACCGCGTTCTGCTGATGAGACGGCTGCGTCCAAGGCTCGATCCACCCGCGGACGATGCGCTCGAAGAACCAGTCGCCCTGCAACAGGACGGCGAGGTCGAAGTGCTCCACCAGCGATCGAGCCATCGTGGTCTTCCCCGCGCCTGGTGGACCGGTGACGATGAGGATCTCTCCGGCGAGGGTCACTTTCTGCGGTCCCTCCGGGCAACGAGCCAGAACCGAGTCGCGTGGATGACGAGGGGAGTGCGCTGCGCGTCCAACGTTCGCAGCTCGTCGCGATGGGCCGCGATGGTGAAGCCCGGCACCATCCACGGGATCACGCTGAGGTACCAGGCGAACGCACCGACGTCGGCGAACGTCATCGTCTCCACCTCGCTCGTTCCGTCGAGCACCTCGAACCCCTCGTGCTCGAGCTGTGCGACGGCGAAGTCTCGATCGAACGATTCGATCGGCGCCGGGCGTCCGAGCAGCCGGCCTGCATCCGAGCCGCCAGACCCTGCTTGCTGGGTGAGGAAGTGGCCCGATGGCTGCAGGACGCGGCGTACCTCCGCCGGCACGTACGCCTCGTGCCGGCTCAGGACGAGGTCGAAGCTCGCATCACGGAAGGCGAGGCGACCCCGCGCGTGACGGTCGCGCTGATCGAGGTTGTCCACGGCGCCCTCGTCGTGCACCACGGGGATGCCCGCCGACGCGAGTCGCCGCGCCGCGACCAACACGTTCGGCGCCCATCCCTCGGTGGCCACGGTGCATCGGGGCAAGCAGCTCAGTCCCGACAGGAACTCGCCGCCGCCGGTGCCCATGTCGAGCACGCGTGTGGCTCGGGAAGCCCAGTCGTTGCTGATCGCGACGTAGTCCCACGAGACGCCGCTCGACGTCATCCGTCCGTCGATCCAGCCGAAGTCCCAGCCCGTCATCGCCCGGCCCTCGGCCTCGTCGAGCAGCTCGTCGACTTGAGTCACCGCTGCAAGGTACGCGTGAGTGGAGCATGTCGGGGCATAGTTCGGGAGTGAGCACACCCCCGGTGTGGACGCCGAGCCTCGAGCGGATCGAGGCGTCGACGATGCGCCGCTTCCGACGCAGAGCCGGTCTCGACGACTTCGCCGCGTTGCATGCGTGGAGCACGAGTGACCCGGGTGCCTTCTGGCGGGATGTATGGGACATGTGCGGCGTCGTGAGTCCTCCGGGCTCCGTCGCGTTCGACCCTGGCGACGGCACCATGCTCGGCGCCCGGTTCTTCCCCGACGCCTCGATGAACCTCGCAGAGAACCTCCTCGCGGGGCCGAGCGACGACACGCTCCCCGCGATCGTCTTCGAGCGCGAGGACGGCCAGCGCCGCATGCTCACCTGGGGCCAGCTGCGCGTCTCGGTCGCTGCGGTCGTGGCAGGGCTGCGCGACGTCGGCGTGCGCCCGGGTGACCGCGTCGCGGCGTGGATGCCGAACCTGCCCGAGACGGTGATCGCCTTCCTCGCCGTGAATGCGCTCGGGGCGGTGTTCTCGTCGACGTCCGCGGACTTCGGCACTGCCGGTGTCATCGATCGCTTCGGGCAGATCGACCCTGTCGTGCTCTTCGCCGCCGACGGCTACGTCTACGGCGGCAGGCGGTTCGACTGCCTCGATCGCCTCGCGGACATCCGCGCCGCGTTGCCGACGGTGCGCCGAGTCGTCGTGGTGGGCAACCTCCGAGACGAGCCCGACGTCCGCGGCGTCCGCGATGCGGTCAGCTTCGCAACGTTCGCGAGCGCTGGAGGGGGAGTGCTCGAGTACATGCGCGCGCCGTTCGACCACCCTGCCGTGATCTTGTACTCGTCAGGGACGACCGGGCCTCCGAAGTGCATCGTGCACCGTGCGGGCGGCTTGCTCGTGAAGCACCTCGGCGAACAGCAGCTCCATTGTGATGTGAAGGAGGGTGACCGCGTCTTCTACTTCACGACGTGTGGCTGGATGATGTGGAACTGGCTCGTGTCCGCCCTTGCGTCGAAGGCGACGATCGTGCTGTTCGACGGCAACCCGATGCACCCTTCACCGTCGACGCTGTTCGACCTCGCTGATCGCCACGACGTGACGCTTCTCGGTGTGTCGGCGAAGTACATCGACGGTGTGGCGAAGGCCGGGCTGCGACCGATCGATTCGCATCGCCTCACGTCGTTGCGCACGATCTGCTCGACGGGTTCGCCGCTGTCGGTGGAGGGCTTCCAGTACGTCTACGACGCCGTGAAGCACGACGTGCACCTCGCCTCGATCTCCGGCGGCACCGATCTGTGCGGATGCTTCGTCGCGGGTGATCCCACCCGGCCCGTGTGGGCCGGCGAGATCCAGGGGCCGGTGCTCGGGATGGCCGTCGATGTCTGGGCCGACGATGGCTCGCCCGCGCCCGGAGACGTCAAGGGTGAGCTCGTGTGCACCCGCCCGTTCCCCACGATGCCAATCGGGTTCTGGGGGGACGCCGATGGCAGCAGGTATCGCAGTGCGTACTTCGAGCGATTCCCGGGAGTGTGGGCGCACGGCGACTACGCGTCCTGGACCGAGCACGGCGGCATGGTGATCCACGGGCGAAGCGATGCGACGCTGAACGCGTCGGGCGTGCGCATCGGCACGGCAGAGATCTACCGCCAGGTCGAGCAGCTGCCCGAGGTGCTCGAGAGCGTTGCCGTGGGCCAGGAGTGGGATGGCGACACGCGCATCGTCCTGTTCGTCCGGCTCGCTGACGGTGTCGTGCTCGACGACGTGCTGCAGGATCGCATCCGGCGCACGCTGCGTGAGCGCTGCTCGCCTCGCCACGTGCCCGCCGTCATCGCCGCAGTCACCGACATCCCGCGGACGAGGAGCGGCAAGATCACCGAGCTCGCGGTCGCCGACGTGGTGAACGGACGAGCAGTGCGCAACACGGAGGCGCTCGCGAACCCCGAAGCGTTGGCGGAGTTCCGACTGCCCAGCGAGTGACATGGCGACCGCGCTCGGGTTCCGCACCCACACCGGTTGGGCGGTGCTCTGCGCCGTGCGCGCCGGCTCTCCGCCGACGTTGGTCACGCGCACCCGGGTGCAGCTGTGTCCCTCCGCTGTTCCCGCCGACGTCTACCACGCCGCCGCGTCGGATCGAGATCACCTCGCGAAGGCGGAGGAGCTCGTTGCCCTCGTCGTGGCCAAGTCGGTGAAGCAGACCCGCGCCGCGATCCGTGCCGCGGCCGAAGACGTGGTCGCGATCGCGTTGGTGAACGAGCCTCGCGACCTTCCAGCCCTCGGTCGGATCCTCGGATCGCACGCGCTGATCCACTCCGCGGAAGGCGACATGTACCGAGAGGTCGTTGCCGAGGCCGGCGAGGCCGAGGGCGTCCCGGTGTTCCACTTCTCGGCGACCGAACTGAAGGCCGCGCCGCACCAGGACTTGCTGCGTACGTTCGGCGAGGCGGTCGGCACACCCTGGCAACGCGAGCACAAGGAGGCGGCGCTCGCCGCGGTCATGGCGCTGGAGTCGGTCTCCGCAAGGGGCTGAGCGCCCCGTCGAGCTTGACGAGCTCGTCGAGCATGACCTTCGCACTCGCTTCGAGTGCCTCGTTCGACGTGAACGTGCCGTCCTCGCCGATGTGCTGCGCGACCCACGCGATGTAGACGGCGTCGACGAGCGGCACCATGCGCACGCTCGTGCACACCGGCTTGATCGCCTGAATGGCGCGAGTGCCGGCGGCCACGCCGCCGTAGCCGACGTACCCGACCGGCTTGTACGCCCACTCGCGGTGGAGGAAGTCGATCGCGTTCTTCAACGGCGCCGTGAAGCTGTGGTTGTACTCCGCCATGACGAACACGAACGCGTCGGCCGCGGCGACGCGAGCGCTCCACTCCTTCGTGTGGTCGTGTGCGTAGTCCGCGAACCGAGGATGCTTGGGCTCGTCGAGGAACGGCAGGTCGATCTCGGCGAGGTCGGCGAGGTCGATCTCGAAGCCGCCGTGCGACTCGGCTCGTTGCGCGACCCAGTCAGCGACGGCGCGTCCGACCCGACTCGGTCGGGTGCTCGACACGATGATCATGAGCCTCGGCCGCGTCGTCATGCCGGGATCCTCTCGGGGACGGTGAGCTTCGGGATGAGCACGTGCACGAGCGGTCCGATGCTCAATGCGAACAGCGCAGTGCCGACGCCGACAGTGCCTCCGAGCAGCCATCCGACCGCGAGCACGCCGAGCTCGATGCCCGTTCGCACGACTCGGATCGAGTGGCCGCGCATGGCGAGCCCTGTCATGAGCCCGTCGCGCGGCCCGGGGCCGAGGCCCGCACCGATGTAGAGCCCGGTCGCGACCGCGTTCATCGAGATCGCGATGAGGAGGAACACGACGCGCAGGGCCATCGGCCCTGCTTCTGGGAGGACGGCGAGGGCGAGATCCAGCGTGAGGCCGACGAGGACCACGTTGCTCACGGTGCCGAGTCCGGGCCGCTGTCGCAGCGGGATCCAGAGCACGAGCACGATCGCGCCGACGACGATGGCGACGGTGCCGATGCGGATGCCGGTGCGCTCGGCGAGACCCTGGTGGAAGACGTCCCATGGATCGAGCCCGAGCCGCGCCTGCACGAAGAAGGCGACGCTGACGCCGAACAGGACGAGCCCGGCGTAGAGCTGCGCGAACCGGCGAGCGGATGTTGACATGTCAACCAATAGCGTACACTGGTCGCGTGGCAAACGGGAACTGGCTCGACGAACACGAGCAGCGTGCGTGGCGGGGCTATCAAGGCATGCGGCTGCTGCTCTCCGCTCAGATCGCCCGGGATCTCGCCCACGACTCCGGGCTGTCCGAGCCGGACTACACGGTGCTGTCCAACCTGTCGGAGGCGGAGGGGCACCGGTGGCGGCTCAACGAGCTCGCGGCCCGGATGCTGTGGTCGAAGAGCCGGCTCTCGCACCACATCGCGCGGATGCAAGAGCGTGGCCTCGTCACCCGCGAGGACTGCACGACCGACGGCCGCGGAGCGTTCGTCGTGCTCACGAAGCAAGGCATGCGCGCGATCGAGACCGCAGCGCCGCCGCACGTCGCGTCGGTGCGCCGCCACCTCATCGACGTGCTCACATCGGCCGAGATCGATGCGCTCGCGTCGATCACGTGGAAGGTCGTCGACCACCTCAGCCGCCAGACAGCGCCTGCATGATCGTCACCTCGTCGGCGGAGTCGATCGGTGTGGAGAGGTCGCGCACCGCGTCGGCGTTGATCCAGACCTTCATGTGCTTGCGCAGCCGTCCTTGCTCGTCGACGATGCGGAATCGCATACCGGGGTAGCTGCGGTCGAGGTCGCGCAGCAGCTCGTCGACCGTGGTGCCCTGTCCCTCCACCCACGCCCGCTGGTCGGTGTACGACCGGAGCGGGGTCGGGATGCGCACCCTCATGCGTCGGCGTGCTCGACGGAGTAGATCTCGGGCAGGTGCTGCATGATCGGGCGCCACGAGCCGCCTTCGTCGTCGCTCGCCCAGAGCTCACCACTGGTCGTGCCGAAGTAGACGCCGACCGGGTCCGACGAGTCGACCGTCATCGCCTGGCGCTTCACCGTGTACCAGGCGCGTGCGGGAAGGCCGTTGTCCTGCCGCGTCCACGACGCGCCTGCGTCACGGGTGACGTACACGCACGGCTTGCCATCCGGGCTCGTGCGCGGCCACACATCGGTGCCGTCCATCGGGAAGACCCACGCAGTGTCGGGATCGCGCGGGTGCAGCTCGATCGGGAAGCCGATGTCGCCGACATCGCGCGGCATGTTGTCTCCGATGCGCTCCCACTTCCCGTCCGGACGCTCCATCTTGTAGATGCCGCAGTGGTTCTGCTGGTAGAGCCGATCGGGGCGCAGCGGATGCAAGCGGACGGTGTGTGGGTCCTGCCCGAACTCGCGGTCGGGATCCGGGAAGAAGTCCGCCTTCGAGCCCGCGTTGAGCGGCGCCCACTCGGCGCCGCGGTCGACGCTCTCGAACACACCACCGCCCGACAGCCCGACATACAGGTGGTTCGGGTCGCGTGGGTCGACGATCACCGAGTGCAGCATCGATCCGTCGGGTGTCTGGTCTTCGGGGTAGTCGGCCCACGTCTGCCACATCGGATGGTCGTTGAATCCTGCGACGGGCTCCCACGTGTCGCCCGAGTCCTCTGTGCGGAACAGGCATTGCGGCGACGCGCCCGCGTACCAGACGCCGGGCTCGTCGACGTGGCCCGGCGACAACCACACCACTGACGCGACGCTGCGCTCGAGCGCGTCGCCGGCGGCGAACGCGGGAGGGCGCGTCGCCTCGGTCCAGGTCGCGCCCATGTCGGTCGATCGAAAGATCGTGGGCCCGAGGTGGCCGGTCCTCGATGCCATGAGCATCGTGGTGCGGTCCCGGTCGTCCAGCACCACGTGCTGGATGATCTGTCCGAGGAAGATGGGGCCCGTGGGCGTCCACGACCGGCGGTCCCCGTCGGCCCTGAGCAGCCACGCCCCCTTACGCGTGCCGACCAGCAACATGTGGCCATCCTCGCGCCGGTGATGGCGTGCCGGCGTGCCAGATCGGCGCCTCCTCGATCGTCGAGCACACACGACACGGCCCCTGGGAAGGTTTGGTCGAATTCGCCGATTTCTCGGGTTCGTCGACGCCACGAGCACGAACCGCTCGCGCGTTGCAGAATCGCGGGAGTGGCGCCAATCCGAGGGCGACGGTCAGCCGTGAATGGTGAGGTGGACGACTCCCCGACCTTCGGCGCGCCTGCAGAGCTCGCGACGTTCGACGAGGTGTTCGAGCGCCATTATCCGACGCTCGTTCGAGCGCTCACCGCTGGCTGTGGCGATCCCGAGGTCGCCTCAGACTGCGTGCAAGACGCGTTCCTGTCCGCGCACCTGCGATGGAGGCAGATCTCGCGTTACGAGGATCCCGTCGCGTGGGTGCGCCGGGTCGCGATCAACCGCATCCGCGATCACTTCCGGCACGAGATGCGGGGCGCGAGGGTGCTCGTGCTCCTGTCTGCCGATCCGCAATGGATCGACGAGCCGACGCCACAAGGAGAGGCTGCGGCGCTCCTCGCCAAGCTGCCGCCGCAGCAGCGCCTCGCGATGTCCCTCTACTACCTCGAGGGGCTGTCCGTCGCCGAGGTCGCGCACGCGATGTCCCTCTCGGTGGGCGCCGTCAAGTTCCACATGAATCAGGGCCGCGAGCGGCTGCGACCCGTGCTCGTCGGAGCCAGTGATGGTTGAGGACGAGTACGTCATCGACATCCTCGACCGGGCGGGCGGGGAGCTGCCCTCGGCGAAGGAGGCGCTCGCCGACCTGAAGCCGCGCATCCGGCGGGCGCATCGTCGCCGCGCCGCGCTTCGAGGAAGCGCCGCGCTCGTGGCGTTGGTGCTGCTCGGAAGCCTCGTGTCCTCCGTCACGAAGGATCCTTCGCACGACGTCCGGGTCGGAAGCACCGGCACCACTGCGGCGGTCGACCCGACCACCACGTCGGTCGCGCCGTCCACCACCGTGGGCGCGGTGCACGCGGCAGAGCCGCAGACCGGTCCGCCGACGACGGCTCCCGGCCCGGCGTCGGGCGGAGCTGAGGGTGCTCGCGCTCCCGGCGGCGGTGGCGCGGGCACAGGCGATGCTGCCGGCGTCGCGCCTGCTCCCGCCCGGGCGGAGCCCTCCTCGGCGAGTCATCCCGCCAGCAACGCAGGAGCCGGCAAGCAGGCATCGGGTTCAGGAGCGACCAGCACGTCGGTCGTCACCTCGTCGTCGCCTGCACCGCAGACGACGTCGTTCGACGCACAGGCCGGCACGATCGAGGTGCAGTACACCGACAACTCGATGAACCTCTCGTCCGTGCTGCCGTCGCCGGGCTGGTCCGTGGCGGAGACGAAGTCCGATGGCTCGAACATCGAGGTGTCGTTCGTGCCCGAGTCGGGCGACGGTGACTCGCAGGACATCTCGGTGCACCTCGACGGCGGTGAACCCGTCGCCGACACCCCCGACACCGCGGGTCAGATCACCGGCAGCTGATCGGGACCGAGGCACGCCACGAGGGCCTGATCGGCCCCGAACGCGACGACGCCCCGGCCTTCCCGCCCGGCCGGGGTGTGTCGACGCCCGAGTGGTTCCCGCCAATGCCGCTCACTCCTGCGACATCAAAGACACGGCTCGCGGGCACCGAAGGTTTGGTCGGTCATCGAGGGCGGAAGCGGTCCCCGTCGGCAAAGATCATGAGTGAACGCGAGCAGAGAGGATCGGGATGAAGCTCATCACGGCGATCGTGAAGCCGTTCAAGCTCGACGACGTCAAGCAAGCGCTGCACGAGGTCGGATTGGCCGGCATGACGGTGTCGGAGGTTCGAGGTTTCGGCCGCCAGCGCGGGCACACCGAGGTGTACCGAGGGGCCGAGTACACCGTCGACTTCGTGCCGAAGGTGCGCATCGAGATCCTCGCCGAGGATGCCGACGCGAAGCGAATGGTCGACACCATCGTCGAGGCCGCCAAGACGGGCCAGATCGGCGACGGCAAGGTCTGGGTCACCGACTGCGAGTCGGTC
>DATKAS010000445.1:0-2098 GCA_035497855.1 Acidimicrobiales bacterium | reverse complement strand
GGTCGTGGCACTCGGGTTCAACCGGCCCGGCACGCGAGCCGCCGACCTCATCGACGCCTCGGCCGCCGTCACCGATGTGCGGGTGGAGACACCGTGACGCACCTCCTCGCCGCCGCCGGTGGAGACCCACTGCTCAACGGCGAAATCGACCTCACGGTCGTGCTCATCGTGGCGTTCAAG
Source organism: Acidimicrobiales bacterium (assembly GCA_035497855.1). GTDB lineage: Bacteria > Actinomycetota > Acidimicrobiia > Acidimicrobiales > DATKAS01 > DATKAS01. The sequence continues at coordinate 1,918 of DATKAS010000445.1, read as the reverse complement.
GTCGTCGTCGCGTTCGCGCTGCTGCTCGTCGGCGTCATGCTGATGATCTGGTTCGAGCGCAAGCTCATCGCCGACATGCAGAACCGGATCGGCCCGAACGTCGCCGGACCGTGGGGTGTGCTCCAGACGCTCGCCGACGGTGTGAAGCTGTTCTTCAAGGAAGACCTGCTGCCGGAGCGAGCCGACCTCTTCGTGTTCCGGTTGGCGCCCCTGCTCGCGATGGTGCCCGCGTTCATCACGTTCTGCGTGGTGCCGCTCGGCGGTGTGTTCGAGAACGGCAACGACGGCATCGTGCACATCTTCGGTCACGACACCTACCTCCAAGTCGCCGACCCGCCGATCGGCATCCTCCTCGTCCTCGCCATGTCGTCGATCGCGGTGTACGGCGTCATGCTCGCAGGCTGGTCATCCGGCTCGAAGTACCCGCTCCTCGGCTCGGTGCGCGCCTCCGCGCAGATGGTGTCGTACGAAGCGGCGCTCGGCCTTGCCGTCGCCACCGTCGTGCTGGTGAGCCACACCCTGTCGACCCACGGCATGGTCACCGTCCAGGACCGGCTGGTGAACTGGAACGTCGTCGCGACGGGCGTCGTGCCGTTCGTGATCTTCCTCATCGCTGCGACCGCCGAGCTGAACCGCCCGCCGTTCGACCTCGTCGAGGCCGAGCAGGAGATCGTGGGTGGCTACAACACCGAGTACGCATCGATCCGGTTCGCGCTGTTCTACATCGCGGAGTTCATGAACGTGGTCACGATGTCGGCGATCATCGTGACGCTGTTCTTCGGTGGTCCCAGGGGACCGCTGCTCTTCGGGCCCGACTGGATCTGGCCGACCGTCTGGTTCCTGCTGAAGGTGATCGTCTTCATCTTCACGTACGTCTGGTTCCGCGCCACGCTGCCGCGGCTGCGATACGACCAGCTCATGGACCTCGGGTGGAAGGCGCTCATCCCGCTCGCGTTCGGGTGGCTGCTGATCATCTCGCTGCTGCGGCTCGCGCGTGACCGCGACTGGAACGTCGGGATCGCAGCGGCGTGCGGGTTCGCCGTCGGTGCGTTGTGCTGGCTGCTTCTGTCCGCGGCGATCGGTGTGGCGAAGCGCAACCGGGTCTCATCGGGGGAGAGCTTCTGATGGGCTACCTCAGGGGCTTCACCGTCACGTTCAAGACGCTGTTCGACAAGCGGCTCACGACGCAGTACCCGAAGGAGAAGATCCCGAAGCCGGAGCGTCTGCACGGCCGCCACGTCCTCAACCGCTACGAGGACGGAATGGAGAAGTGCATCGGGTGCGAGCTGTGCGCCGGTGTGTGTCCCGCTCGCTGCATCTACGTGCGCGGCGCGGACAACCCGGTCGACGACCCGGTCTCGCCCGGCGAGCGCTACGGCTACATCTACGAGATCAACTACCTGCGGTGCATCCACTGCGATCTGTGCGTGGAGGCCTGCCCGACGCAGGCGATCACCGAGTCGAAGCTCTTCGAGTTCTCCTTCACCAACCGCAGCGACGCGATCTACACGAAGGACGAGCTCCTCGTCGGCGACGACGGCAAGCCCAAGCAGCTGCCCTGGGAGGACTGGCGCGAAGGCGACGATCGCAACACGTCTGGGTGGATGCGGGCGACGTCTCCGTCCGGTGACGCCGACTTCGAGGGCGTGGTGGCCTGGTCGGGTGAGCTCGGCTACGGCGTGCGCGCCCCGGAGCCGCCGCAGTCGCCGACGAATGACGGTGGAGACGACTGATGGACGCTGCGGTGTTCATCGTTGCTGCCACGATCGTGATCGTCGGCGCACTCGGCGTCGTCGTGCGCTCGAACCCGGTGCATTGCGCGCTCAGCCTCGTGATGACGCTCTTCGGCATCGCTGTGCTGTTCATCGCGCAGGACGCTCAGTTCCTCGCCGCGGTGCAAGTGATCGTGTACGCGGGC
>DATKAS010000444.1:0-18138 GCA_035497855.1 Acidimicrobiales bacterium | reverse complement strand
AACCCCACGTAGACGCCGATCGGGCCGTCAGCGAGCCGTTTGGCCAAAGCGTCGCGGTCGGTGGAATCGTGGATGAGGCCGCGTGCGTCGAGGTCAGCGAGCAGGTGCACGCCGAAATGGTGTCAGAACGATCAACCGCGCCTCGAAAGATTCGGATCGCCGGCGACGTACCACCGCCACATGTGGTCGACCGCGACCGAGATGCCGATGCGCGCCGAGTTGCCTGGTACCTCAGGAGGCGCCGTGCCGTCGTCGCCGATCCACGGCGCGGTCTTCGCGGCCACGGTCAAGTCGATGCCGTCGTACCGACGGTCGATGCCGAACGCCTGGCAGAGCTTCGCGGGCCCACTGCACAGCGCGGTGTCAGGCCGGATGCCGCCGCGGGCCGTTCGCATCGCAGGGATCCCGGTGATCGGAGCGAGCGCGCGGAGCAGCACCGCGGTGCCGTCACCCTCGTTCCCACACACTGCGTTCGCGCACCAGTGCATGCCGTAGGTGAAGTACACGTACAGGTGGCCCGGTGGCCCGAACATCGTGGCGTTGCGCTGCGTCGGCCCTCGGTACGCGTGGCTCGCAGGGTCGTGGGGACCGAGGTAGGCCTCGACTTCCACGATGCGGGCACGACGCCCCCCGCGGATCAGCACCTTGTTCAGCAGGTCGGGCGCGACCTCGCGCGCATCGCGGCGGTAGAAGGCGCGAACGAGCGGCTTCAGCGCGACAGTGCCTCGCGCACATCGGCCGGCACCGGGGTCGGCGTGTTCTTCTTCGGCACGACGCTCACATACACGATCGTGGCGTCGAAGACCGGCTTGCCACCTGCGGTGCCGTCCACGGAGACATCGAAGCTCGTGCTCCCCCAGCGCGACACCGACAGGTCGAGGTCGAGCGTGTCACCGAACGTCGCCGGGCCATCCCACTCGAACGTCGCCTTCTTCAGCATGAAGTCGAAGCCGCCATCCTCGAAGTGGCCGAGCCGATCGCGCATCCATGTGTCGACGGCGTCGTCCACGTAGGCCATGTAGTTCGCATTGAACACGACGCCTTGCATGTCGCACTCGCCGTAGCGGATGCGCAACGAGTGCCGGTAGCGGTCAGCCATGCCGGCGGGAGGTTACGCGAGGTTCGGACAACCCCGTTCCGTCGAGCTCAGGAAGCGTTGCTCGCCGCCTCCGACGAGGATCCGGATCGGGTCGGACGCGATCCCCTCGATCGTGAGCAAGAACGTGCCGCTCCCCGGATCGGTGTGCGCGTACCGGAACGTCCCGTCGGGGCCGAGCGACCACGAGCCGAGATCGGAGACATCACCTGTCGCGCACACCTCGGCACCGAGACGTGCTCGCTGGCCTGGCAGCCACCCGCGGCCCTCGACGATGAAGAGCGCGGCGGGATCGCCCTTGGCTGTTGCCGCCGTGAGCGTCACCGCGGTGACCCGCAGCCACCTTTGGTCCCCGAACCGCGAGCCGACCGTGCGCACCTCGCCGACCCCGAGCGCGTCGGGCACGTTCGAGTGCGGCTGCGTGCGGAGGGAGGCGACCGCGAACAGCGCGACCACCGCGGCGATGCTCACAGCGATCATCCACGGCTTCCGGCGGCGCCGTTCAGGCGGTGCGGGAACCGGATCGCCGGACTCTGGGCCTTCGTGCTCGACCTCGTCGTCGATGTACGAGATGTCGATCATCCGCCAACGCTACGCGCCGAGACGGACCTCGTCGGTCGCGAGTCGCTGTCGGAAGCGCTCGACCTGGGCCGCAACGGCCGCAGGACCGCCACCGCCTGCGGTGACGCGGCGTCGCACAGCCGCGCCGGGCTCGAGGAGGGCGGCGCCTTCGGTGCCGAGGCGCGCATCGGCTCGCACGAAGTCGGCGAGCGGCGTGCCCGACGCGAGCGCGTCGCGCACGAGGCCGCCGACAATCGCGTGCGCCTCGCGGAACGGCACCCCCTTGGCCACGAGCAGCTCGGCGAGATCGGTCGCGGCGAGCATCGGGTCGTCGGCTGCGGCGGCCATCCGTTCGAGATCGAACCGTGCCCCCTCGATCATCCCCGTGAGCGCCCCGAGCGCGAGAGCGACCTGATCGACCGCGTCGAAGAGCGGTTCCTTGTCCTCCTGCAGATCACGGTTGTACGAGAGGGGGAGGCCCTTCAGCGTCGCGAGGAAGCCGGAGGCATGCCCGATGAGGCGTCCGCTCTTCCCGCGGACGAGCTCTGCGATGTCCGGGTTCTTCTTCTGCGGCATCATCGAGCTACCGGTCGCGTGCGCGTCGTCGAGAACCGCGAACCCGAACTCGGACGACGTCCAGAGCACCCACTCCTCGCCGATCCGCGAGAGGTGCACAGCGAGGAGGGCGAGGTCGAACAGCGCCTCCGCGACGAAATCTCGGTCGCTCACTGCGTCCAGCGAGTTCTCGAACGACGACGCGAACCCGAGATCCGCCGCGGTGCCATGGGGATCGAGCGGCAGCGACGAGCCGGCGAGCGCGCCCGCGCCGAGCGGCGACACGTCGAGTCGCGTGACCGTCGCGAGGAGTCGGTCGACATCACGCGCGAGCCCCCAGCCATGAGCCAGGAGGTGGTGTGCGAGCAGCACGGGCTGGGCGCGCTGCAGGTGGGTGTACCCCGGCACAGCCGCATCGCCCACCTCGACCGCCCGATCGAGCAACACGTGCTGCAGCGCGACCACACGGGCGGCGACCACGCGCAGCTCGCGCTTGCACCACAGCCGCAGCGCAGTCGCGACCTGGTCGTTGCGGCTGCGACCGGTGTGGAGCTTGCCGCCCGTCGCGCCGGCGATCTCGGTGACACGCCGCTCGATCGCCGTGTGGATGTCCTCGTCTGCCGGGGCGAACGCGAAGGTGCCTGCGCCGAGCTCGGACGCCACGGTGTCGAGCGCCGAGAGGATCGCCGCGGCCTCGTCCCCATCGAGGAGCCCGGCGCGGACGAGCCCGCGCACGTGCGCGCGGGAGCCCGCGATGTCGTCGGCGGCAAGCCTCCGGTCGAACGGCAACGACGCGGTGAACGCGAGGAGCTCGTCCGCCGGGCCCGACCCGAACCGGCCGTGCCACAGCGTCACGACTCGAGGCCACCTGACTGGCGCTGTGCCCACGTTTGCACCCCGAGGCCCCAGATGCGCACGAAACCCTCCGAGTCGGTGTGGCGGAACGTGTCGGCGGCGTCGTACGTGGCGAGCCCGTAGTCGTACAGCGAGTGCGGGCTGCGCCGACCGTTCACGAAGCAACGGCCCGGCTCGAGGCGGAGCCGCACCTCGCCCGTGACGAAGCGCTGCGTCTCGTCGACGAACGCATCGAACGCCCGCTTCAGGGGTGAGAACCACAAGCCGTCGTAGACGAGCTCGGCATAGCGCGACTCGAGCCGGGCCTTCTCGTGGTGCACATCACGCTCGAGCGTGATGTCTTCGAGGTCGGCGTGCGCGAGCAGCAGCGCGAGCGCGGCGGGGCACTCATAGGTCTCCCGGCTCTTGATGCCGACGCGCCGATTCTCGACCATGTCGAGCCGACCCCAGCCGTATGCCCCGACGATGCCGTTCATCTGCGAGATGAGCTCGTGGAAGGGCATCGCAGTGCCGTCGATCGCGACGGGCTTGCCCTGCTCGAACGCGACGACGACCTCCCGCGGCTCGGTCGCGGTGGGCACGGTCATCGCCCACACGCCGGGCGGCGGCGCTGCCCACGGGTCCTCCATCTCGCCGCACTCGATCGCGCGTCCCCAGAGGTTGTCGTCGATCGAATACAGCTTCTCCTTCGTCGCCGTGATCGGGATGTTGTTGCGGTACGCGTAGAGGATCGAGTCTTCCCGCGTGAAGCCCCATTGGCGCACCGGCGCGAGCACGTCGAGATCAGGAGCGAGGGCGCGCACGCTCACCTCGAACCGCACCTGGTCGTTGCCCTTCCCCGTGCATCCGTGCGCGACTGCATCGGCGCCCCACTGCCGTGCCGCGAGGACGAGGTGCTTGGCGATGATCGGCCTCGACAGCGCGGACACCAGCGGATACTTGCCCTCGTACTTCGCGTTCGCCTTCAGCGCAGGCGTCAGGATCTCGTCGGCGAACTCGGCCCGCAGGTCGCGCACCTCGATGTCGGTCGCGCCCGCAGCGAACGCGCGCTCGCGCACCGCATCCCAATCACCAGTGGTCGCCTGACCGACATCGGCGCAGAGGCAGAACACCTCCTCGACACCCATCTCGTCTTGCATCCAGCGCACGAGCACGGAGGTGTCGAGCCCTCCGCTGTACGCCAACACGACTCGCTTGGCCACTGCTGCTCCTCAGTCGTTGGCGAGACCCGCGAGGCCTCGCAGCATCTTCGCCATCTTCTCGCCACCCATCTCCTCGGCCGCCACGCACAGCAGGGTGTCGTCGCCTGCAACGGTGCCGAGCAGACCGTCGAGGCCGCTCCGGTCGAGTGCCGACGCAACCACGTGCGCGCAGCCGGGCGGCGTGCGCAGCACCACGAGGTTCGCCGAGTGGCCGGCCTCGACCACCCACTCCGAGAGCACCCGACGGAGGTGGTCGTGCGGCGCCAGTCGCTCTGGCTCGTACTCAGGGATCGCATAGACGGTCTCGCCACCTGGCACGCGCACCTTCACGGCACCGAGGTCTTCCAAGTCGCGCGACACCGTCGTCTGCGTCGCGACGATCCCCTCGTCCGCGAGCAGGTCGACGAGCTGGGGTTGGCTCGTCACCGAGTGCTTCGCGAGGAGCTGGGCGACGCGGTGCTGGCGCTGCGCCTTGGTCGGCTTGCCGTTGCTGGTGGTCATGCGGCCTGCGACGCCTCCGCGAGCACACCCGCGAGGATGGCGACGGCCTCGTCCATCTCGTCGTCGCTCACAGTGAGGGGAGGGGCGAGGCGCAGCGCGGTTGCCGTCACCGCGTTCACGACGAGCCCGGCGTCGAGCGCGAGGTCGGCTGCGACCTTCGCGTCGATGCCGTCGAGCTCGACCGCGATCAGCAGGCCGAGGCCCCGCACCTCCTTCACCCCGGTGACCGAGCTGAGCCGATCGGTGAGCCGGGCGCCGGCGGCTCGCGCACGCGCGGGCGCGTCGATGCGCTGCATCTCCGTGAGCACCGCTCGCGCCGCAGAGGTGGCGAGCGGAGTGCCACCGAAGGTCGTCGCGTGGTCCCCCGGAACGAACGCGGCCGCGACGTCCCGACGAGCCCAGCAGGCACCGATCGGGACGCCGTTCCCGAGTGCCTTCGCCATCGTCACCACGTCGGGCATCACGCCCATGTGCTGGAAGCCGAACCACTCCCCCGTCCTCGCGAAGCCGGTCTGCACCTCGTCGACCATGAAGAGCAGGCCACGCTCGTCACAGATCCTGCGCACCGCGGCGAAGTACTCCGGCGTCGCCGGGTTGACGCCGCCCTCGCCCTGCACCGGCTCGAGCAGCACGGCCGAGACCGACGGGTCGAGCGCTGCCTCGAGCGCGTCGGGATCGCACCACGCGACGTGACGGAAGCCCTCGGGCAACGGCCAGAACACCTCGTGCTTCGCGGGCTGGCCGGTCGCGTGGAGCGTCGCGAGCGTGCGGCCGTGGAACGACCCGTACGCACTGACGACGACATGCCGACCGCGGCCTCCCCACTTCCGCGCGAGCTTGATCGCGCACTCGTTGGCCTCCGCACCCGAGTTGCAGAAGAAGACCTGGCCGACTGTCTCGTCACCCGACTCGCCGGTGATCAGCGCGTCGATCGTCGTTGCGACCTCCGGAGCGATCGGCGTCGCGAACAGGTTCGACGTGTGAAGCAGCGTCTTCGCCTGTGCGTAGAGCGCTTCGGCGACAGCGGGATGGCTGTGCCCGAGCGACGTGACGGCGAGCCCCGACAGGAAGTCGAGGTAGCGCTTGCCACTGTCGTCCCAGAGCTGCGTGCCCTCGCCGCGGACGAACATCACGCGCGGTGGCGCGTACGTCGGCATCAGGGGCGAGCTCAACTGACTGCCTCGGGGAGCACCATCGTTCCGATCCCTTCGTCGGTGAACACTTCGAGCAGCAGCACGTGGGGGATGCGGCCGTCGAGGATGTGCGCGCGTCCCACACCGTTCCGGACCGCGTGGACGCACGACGCGACCTTGGGGATCATCCCGCCCTCCACGGAGCCGTCGGCCATGAGCGCCTCGAGCCCCGTCGCGGTGATCTGGCGGACGAGCGTGGCCGCGTCCCTCGCATCCCGTCGGATCCCCTCGATGTCGGTGAGATAGACGAGCTTCTCCGCCCCGAGCGCTTCGGCGATCGCTCCCGCGACGACATCCGCGTTGATGTTGTATGCCTGCCCGTCCGCGCCCGAGCCGATCGTGGCGATGACCGGGATGAGATCTTGCGCGAGGAGCCGTTCGAGGATCACGGGGTTCACCCGTGCGACCTCACCGACGAACCCCAGCTCGGGATCCTGCGGGCTCGCTTCGATGAGGCCCGCCGACTCGCCGCTCACGCCGACGGCGAGCGCGCCGTGGACGTTGATCGCCGACACGATGCCGGGGTTGACCTTCCCGACCAGCACCATGCGGGCGATGTCGACCGTCTCGGCGTCGGTCACCCGAAGTCCCCCACGGAACTCGGGCACCTTCCCGAGCCGCGCCATGAGCTCGCTGATCTGCGGGCCGCCGCCGTGCACCACGACGGGACGCATCCCGACCGCGCGCATCAGCACGATGTCCTCGGCGAACAGGCTCAGGGCCGCGGACTCTCCCGAGTCCGCGTCTGTCGCGCCAGCGAGCGCGTTGCCGCCGTACTTGACCACGACCGTCTTGCCCCAGAACCTGCGGATGTAGGGCAAGGCCTCGACGAGCGTGCCCGCCTTCTCCGCCGCTGTCGTCGTCACGGGTGGAGCCCGACGATCGGGAGCCCGGTCGTCTCGGGGAAGCCGAGCACGAGGTTCGCGCACTGCAGCGCGCCGCCCGACGCACCCTTCACGAGGTTGTCGATCGCGGCGATCGCCATCACCCAACCCGTTCGGCTGTCGTACCGCGCAGTGAGGTGCGCGCAGTTGCTGCCGAGCGTTGCCTTCGTGGAGGGCGAAGCGGGCCGGACCACGACGAACGGCTCGTCGGCGTACGCACGGGCGAGCACGGCGAGCAGCGACTCGGTGGTCGGTGTGGTGCCCTCGGCCGGCCGGGCGTAGCACGTCGCGAGGATCCCCCGGTTCATCGGCGCGAGGTGCGGGGTGAACAGCACGGTCGCGCCGATCACCTGCTCCATCTCGGGCGTGTGCCGGTGATCGAGGAGACCGTACGCGACGAAGTCCTCGTCCACCGTGCAGAACGCGGTGTTCTCCTTCAACCCGACGCCCGCGCCCGACACACCACTCGCAGCGTCGACGATGATCCCGGACGGATCGATCACACCGGCATGGACGAGCGGGGCCAGCGCGAGCGACGCCGCGGTCGGATAACACCCGGGCACCGCCACGGCCGACGAGCCGATGATCGCGTCGCGAAAGAGCTCGGGCAGGCCGTACACGAACTCGGACAGCAGCTCGGGGCACTGGTGCGCCTCGTGGTACCACTGCGGGTAGAGCTCGGGGTCGGTCAGCCGGAAGTCAGCGGACAGGTCGACGATCGCGCCGACCTTCTTGCGCAGCTCGGGCACGATCCCCTGCGCAGCGCCGTGCGGGAGCGCGAGGAACACCAGGTCGAGGCCGTCGCACGCGTCCGGCTCGTACTGGGTGAACACGAGGTTCGGGTACGCGGCCGTGAGGCTGGGGTAGCGAGAGGCGGCCAGCTTCCCGGCTTGGGACTCCCCCGTCGCCAGCGCGACCTCGAGCCCGCCGTGGAGCGCGCTGAGGCGCAAGAGCTCGGCGCCCGTGTAGCCCGACGCCCCGACGATCCCGATCCGCTTGCTGACCATGAACGCATGATCATACGCATCACCGCATGATCATGCAAGAGCCTCTCAACCGCGCAGGCGCGCGCCGTGCTGCCGTTCGACCGCGGCGATGCAGGCGGATCGCACCTCGCCCACTTCCGCGTCGGTGAGCGTGTGGTCGACGGCCTGAAGTCTCAGCGCGTACGCGAGGCTCCGCACCCCCTCGCCGAGCGATGGCCCGCGATACACGTCGAAGAGTCGCAGGTCGACCAGCAGCGGGCCGGCGGCATCGCGCAAGGTTCGTTCGACGTCACCTGCGGGGATCACCTCCGCGACCACGAAGGCGAGGTCGATGTCGGACGACGGGAACCTGCTCACCGGCCGGTATTGGCGCTCCACGCGAGGACGCACGAAGAGCCGATCGAGCTCGAGTTGCACCCACGCGACCCGCTCGGTGATGCCGTGCGCCTCGAGCACACCCGGGTCGACCTCGCCGACCGCGCCGAAGATGCCGTCCGCTCCGAGGAGCAACGTGCGGGTGGGGTGCATGCCCGGGCGCTCCCCTGCCTCCACGGGCACGTCGTCCCATCGGAGTGCCGCCGCGATCTCGTCCCAGATCCTTCGCGCGTCACGCGCGTCGCGACCAGCGACCGCGACGCCCAGCATCTCGCGCTCGTCAGGGAGCACCTCACCCTCGAGTGGCATCGCGTAGACGTGGCCGATCTCGAACAACGCCACACCCTCGTTGCGATGCGACTCGTTGTACGCGACGGCCTTGAGCAGGCCGGGGAGCAACGAGGTGCGCAGCACCGACTCCTCTGTCGCGAGCGGGTTCGTGATCGAGATGCCGCGCGGCTCGAGCCCTGCGCGGCCGAGGTCGCCAGGAGCGAGAAACGGGTTCGGCATCGCCTCGGACGCGCCGAGGCCGACCATGACCTCGCGCAGCAGCCGTCGATCCCGCTGCACGACACTGAGGCCGCCGGGGTGGGGCGACCTCGGCACGGTCTGCACGATGCGCGAGTACCCGTAGGTGCGCGCGACCTCCTCGATCACGTCGACCTCGACGGCCGTGTCATACCGCCATGTCGGGATCGTCACGTGGACGATGTCGTCGGTCGGACCCGGCTCGACCTCGAAGCCGATCGAGCGCAACAGCCTCGTCGTGTCCGCGGTCGTCATGTCGGTGCCGAGGAGCGCGTTCACCCGCGTCTGGCGTACCGCGACCGGCGCGCGGGACGGGAGGATGCCGCGCGCGTCGATCTCGCCATGGAGCTGCGCGTCGGGACACGTGTGACGGAGCAGCTCGACGAAGCGGCGCGCGGCACGATCCGCGATCTCGGGATCGGCGCCCCGCTCGAACCGAGCCGACGCCTCGGAGCGCAGCGCGAGCCGACCTGCGGTCGCCGCGATGGTGGGCGGGTCGAACCACGCCATCTCGAGAGCGACCGCCGAGGTCCGCTCGTCGATCTCGGTCGACGCCCCACCCATCACGCCACCAATGCCGATGGGGATGTCGTTGCCGTCGCAGATCAGCACATCTGCGCTCGTGCACGAGCGCTCGACCCCGTCGAGCGTCACGATCGTCTCCCCGTCGCTTGCCTTGCGGACGCGAAAGCCGCCGCCCTCGAGCTTCGCGAGGTCGTAGGTGTGGTTGGGCTGACCGAGCTCGAGCATCACGTAGTTCGACACGTCGACGACGTTGTTGATCGGGCGCATGCCGGCTCGTGTCAGCCGGTCTGCGATCCAGGACGGCGAGCTCGTGACGTGCACACCGGTGATGACGCGCGCTGTGAACCGCCCGCATCCCTTGTCGTCGACGATCGTGACGTCGACACCCGTCGACGGACCGACCACGCCGACTTCGGGATCGGGAAGGGTGAGCGGGACACCGAGCCGAGCTGCGAGGTCGCGGGCGACGCCCGCGTGCGAGTAGGCATCGGGACGGTTGCGGGTGAGGTCCAGGTCGAACACGACGTCGGCGTCGATGCCGAGTGCGTCCCAGAGCGGGGCACCGAGCGGGAGGTCGGGCGGAAGGATGAAGATGCCGCCCGCATCGGCACCGAACCCGATCTCGACCGGCGAGCACAACATGCCGTTCGAGGCCTCGCCGAGGATCTTGCGACGCCCGATCTGCATGCCGTTCGGCATCGTCGTGCCCACCGTCGCGAGTGGTACGAGGTCCCCGACCTTCATGTTGAACGCGCCGCACCAGACCTGCAGGGCCTCGCCGTCACCGGTGTCGACGTCGACGCGCTGCACGTGCTTCGCGTCGGGATGAGGACGGAGCGCGAGCACCTTCGCGACGATCACTCCGTCGACCGCCTCGCCGACACGATCGACATCGTCGACCGCGAGACCGAGGTCGTTCATGAGCGCGGCGAGCGCGTCGGCATCGTCGCCGACGGGTGCGAGCTCGTTCAGCCATGAGAGCAGCACTCGCATCAGAACTGCTCCAGGAACCTGATGTCGTTCGTGAACATCTCGCGCAGGTCGTCGATGCGATGCCGCGCGAGTGGGAGTCGGTCGGTGCCGAAGCCGAACGCAAAGCCGGACCACTCCTCGGGATCGAGACCGCAGTTGCGAAGCACGTTCGGGTGCACCATGCCGCACCCACCGAGCTCGAGCCACGAGCCGTCGGGACGTTGGATGTCGTACTCGGCGGACGGCTCGGTGAACGGGAAGTACGAAGGCCGTAGGCGCGAGTTGAAGTCGCGCCCGAAGTAGGCGCGCGTGAACTGTTGGATCGTGCCCGAGAGGTCGCCGAACGTGATGCCTCGATCCACGACGAGTCCCTCGATCTGGTGGAACACCGGCATGTGCGTGGAATCTGCCGTGTCGCGCCGGAACACCCGGCCCGGCATGATCGTGTAGATCGGCGGTGCCTGCGACTGCATCACGCGGATCTGCACGGGCGACGTGTGCGTGCGCAGCACGACGCTGCCCGGCTCGCCGAGGTCGACGAAGAGCGTGTCCCACATGCTGCGCGCGGGGTGCTCGGGCGGCATGTTGAGTGCCGTGAAGTTGTTCCAGTCGCTTTCGACCTCGGGCCCTTCGCTCACCGTGAAGCCGAGGCCGATGAAGACGTCCTCGAGGTGGGCGTGGGTCTGGGTGACGAGGTGGAGGTGGCCGCGTTCGGGCCGCGTGAGGACCTCGGTGAGGTCGAGCCGCTCCGCCGCGATCCGCTCGTTGCGGGCGAGCGCCTCGATCGCGGCCCGTCGCTGGCCGAGCGCTTCGGAGACCCGGGCGGTCGCCTCGTTGAGGGCGTGGCCGGCGACCTTGCGCTGCTCTGGGTCGAGTGACCCCAGCCGACTCTTGAGGGTGCCGAACGTCGATCGCTTCCCGATCAGGTCGTTCTCGATGCCGGCGAGCTCGTCGACACTCGAGATCTGGCCGACGCGCGCCAGCGCGTCGTCGGTGGCCTGTTCGATCTCGGTGATCATCGGGCGAGAGTAAAGCAAAGGGCTTCCCGCTCCGGAGCTCGATTCCGGGCTCGGCTCACGACGTCCGTCGCTGCCGTGCGACCTCGAAGCAGAGCACTGCTGCCGCGCCGGCCACGTTGAGCGACTCGGAGTGGCCGGCGATCGGGATCGACACCGTCGCGTCCACGGCTCCGAGCACGTCGGCGCCCAGACCATGGGCCTCGTTCCCGAGCACCACGGCCACCCGCTCCCGGAGGTCGACCTCGTCGTAGATCGTCGGCGCGACCGACGACGTCCCCAGGCACCGCAACCCGAACGAGGCGAGCGCGTCGAGGGCAGTCGTGGCCTCTGGGCAGCGAACGATCGGGACGAAGAACAGCGATCCGGCGGACGCTCGCACGCACTTCGGGTTGAACACGTCGACCCCACCACACACGACGACCGCGTCGACGCCCGCCGCCTCTGCGGTGCGGATCATCGTCCCGAGGTTCCCGGGATCCGCGACATCGACGAGCACGAGCACGAACGTCGCGTCGCGCAGCGACGCCAGCGCGGCCACACGCTGCCTGCCCACCGCGACGACCGGCCGGGAGGTCACGGTCGTCGCGACGCGCTCGAGGACTCCAGGCGCGACGAGCGTCACCTTCACGCCCGCGACGCCAACGGCCGCGCCTTCGCCGACAAACACCTCTTCGAGGGGCCACATCGCTCGCGTGGCCTCGTGCACCAGCAGAAGTCCTTCGATCAGGAATGCTTGCTCTTCGTCGCGCGCGTCGCGGTCACGAGCAAGTCGCCGCAGACGCTGGATCTGCGGATGGCGCGAGCCGAGCGGGGTCAGGAGGCCTGCTGCGCCTTCTTGTCCTCGACCGCCGCCTTCGCGCGATCGACGAGCACGCCGAACGCCGCCGGATCGGTCACGGCGAGATCCGCGAGCACCTTGCGATCGACCTCGATGCCCGCGGTGTGCAGGCCATCGATGAAGCGGTTGTAGCTCAGGCCGTGCTGGCGGCAGCCCGCGTTGATCCGTTGGATCCAGAGGCGCCGGAAGTCGCCCTTGCGCGCCCGGCGGTCGCGGTACGCGTACTGCAGGCTGTGCATGACCTGCTCGTTGGCGGCGCGGTACGAACGGCTCTTGTTGCCGTAGTAGCCCTTGGCCCGCTCGAGGACGGTACGACGATGCTTCTTGCTGGCGACAGCGCGCTTGACCCTGGCCATTGGACGCTCCTTTGCGTTCGGGGATGAAGACGGACGGGGACTAGCGCTCGCCGAGCAAGCGCTTGATGCGGGGCGCGTCGGTCGAGTCGACCTCGACCTCGCCCTTCAGCCGGCGGGTGCGAGTCGAGGGCTTGGCCTCGAACAGGTGCTGTCGGTTCGCCCGCTGGCGCAGCAGCTTGCCGCTGCCCGTCTTCTTGAAGCGCTTGGCCGCGCCTCGGTGGGTCTTCATCTTCGGCATCGTCTTCGTCTCCTGGTCGGCGGCTACGCCGGCGTTTCCGGCGTATCCGTCTCGTCAGCCGGCAGGGCCGGCCGCTCTTCCTTGTCCTTCGTCTCCCGCTTCGCGGCCTGAGCCTTCCGGTCCGGCGCGAGCACCATCGTCATGTTGCGCCCGTCGAGCTTCGGCGAGGCCTCGATCTTGGCGAGCGGCCCCACCTTCTCGGCGACGTCTTCCAAGATCTTCATGCCGAGCTCGGGGTGGTACACCTCCCGGCCTCGGAACATGATCGTCACCTTCACCTTGTGCCCCTCGCCGAGGAACTCCTCGATCTTGCGAGTCTTGGTGTCGAAATCACCCTGACCGATCTTGGGCCGGTACTTCATCTCCTTGATCGAGATGCTGCTGCTCTTGTGCCGTGACTCCTTGGCTCGCCTGGCTTCCTCGTACTTGAACTTGCCGTAGTCGAGGACCTTGCAGACAGGCGGGTTGGCGTCGGGCGCCACCTCGACGAGGTCGAGGTCGAGCTCACGGGCGATGTGCAATGCCTCGGGCAGCGGCTTGATGCCGAGCTGCGAGCCGTCCGGTCCGATGAGTCGGACTTCGCGGGCTCGGATGCGGTCGTTGATCCGAGGCTCGTTGTTCGCCTGCGTGACTATTGGTGCTCACTCCGTAGCAAGGGATGCTCCTCCGGGTTGCGAATGGGGCAGCGGGAAGCCGACGCCCACGCACCCGGATCCGCCCGCGCTGACCAATCGCGTCGGGGGCCCGGAGCACTTCGGTCGACCTCGGCGCGTCGGACGATCGCTGGCGATCTGACGGCCGGGTGGGGCACTGTCCACGCAGAGCACGAGGCCCAGCGAGACGAGCACTGCCCGCTTTCCGAGTTCAGTTGTCCCGTTAGGGTAACGCACGTGAGCAGCCTTTGGACACCCGGGGGCGAACATCCGGTCGACCCCGAGGCCAAGGCCGACGGAATGGCCGACCGGGGAGACGGGGGCGACGTCGAGTCCGAGGCCGAGATCCGGGCCGAGATCGACGCCGAGATGGACGCGGTGCGGCGCCAGCTGGCGGAGGTGCCTCCGGAGATCGTCGTCGCGAACCACGCGATGGGCCTGTACGAGCTCGCCGCGATCCACCTCAGCCAAGATCCGCCGAACGCGGCCGGGGCGGCCCTCGCGATCGATGCCATGGGCGCGCTGGTCGATGGGCTGGCAGGGCGCCTCGGCGAGGCCGAGCCGACGCTCCGCGACGCCCTGGCGCAGATGCGGCTCGTCTTCGTGCAGGTCACCGGCGCCCGCGGCTGAGCACGACCTTCCCGTTCCGCACCTCCACGCCCTCGGCCCGCAAGCGGCGGGCGTGCTCCCCCTCGTGGCCCGGCACGAGCCGCCCGCTCGCCGTCACGACCCTCCACCACGGCCAGTCCGCGTCGACGGTCGCGAGCAGCCGCCCGACCGCACGAGCCGCGCCCGGGGTGCCGGCCTCTTCGGCGACCTCGCCGTACGTCACGACCTCACCGGGGCGCAGCCGTCGCAGCACCGCGTCGACCCTGTGGTCGAAGGAGCTGGCCCCGGACGAGTCGGTCACTCGTCCGGCGCGGACCGCAGCGCCAGCACCTGCTGCAGATGCGCCTGGTTGTGGTTCGCGAACCACGTGCCGAGCTCGATGATCGTCGCTCGCCCGTTCAGCACCCGCACGCGCTCGCCCCACGCCCCTTCGGTGTCGAGGTTGCCGATGAGCTCGAGGGAGCTTCCGACCTCGTGGCGGAACCGGGAGACGATCTCGTCCATCGAGTGGTCCCGCCACCTG
The DNA here is from genome assembly GCA_035497855.1 of Acidimicrobiales bacterium. Classification (GTDB taxonomy): domain Bacteria; phylum Actinomycetota; class Acidimicrobiia; order Acidimicrobiales; family DATKAS01; genus DATKAS01. The sequence continues at coordinate 3,669 of DATKAS010000444.1, read as the reverse complement.
CGCTCGCGTGTGAGCAGCCACGGGATCTTGTCCGCGACCTCGGGATCGGCCGGACCGAGGTTGAGGTGGACGCGCAGCCGGTCATTGAAGATCGTCGCCACGTCGACCATGTGGCCCGCGACCTCCACGATGCACCACTCCCCTGGCCCGGGCTCGCGCAGCAAGACCGCTTCGTCCAGGCCGGCGACCGCGCCGGCGAGCCGGTCGGGGTCGCCTTCCAACATCGCGACGATCTCTGCTGGTCGCCGGCGGCCGAGGTTCTCGTCGGACTTCACGAAGAACGGGAAGTAGCCCGCGAACTCCGGTGGCAGCGCGCCGCACACCGGACATGCCTCACCTGGTGACGCTTCCGCGATCCGCCCGCACCCGGTGCAGACGAAGAGGTACTGCGCGACATCCGACTCGAGGATGTCGCGGTTGCGCACAAGGCTTGTCGCGCTGGCGTCGAGCACTCGCGCGGTCTCGTGGGTCGCGTGCAGCAGCCGCGTGAGGCGCTCCGCCATCGCCCGGTCGCCTGCTCGCTCGGCCTCGTGCACGAGCTCGCCGAGCACCGCGGCCGCCTGGTGCTGATGCTCACGCTCGGCCCGCAGTCGATCCGGGGACGGCTTGCCGGCGGCGGCCAGCCTCTCGAGCTCGAGCGCGCGCACGCGACTCGCGTGCGCGGCCGCGCGCAGCACCTTCGCGATGTTGAAGCGCCCTTCCTCGATCGCGCGCTCTGCGGCGGCAAGGCTGGCAACCGCAGCCCGCTGATCGATCGCAGCCTGGTCTCCGAGCGCCGCGAGCAGGTGCTCGTCGAGATCGGGTGCTCTGTCGTCGCTCATCGCTGCAGGGCCATCGCTTCCCACCGCCCCATGTGGCCGGCCGTCACGTCGAACTCGACGGCGACACCTTCCGCGATCGTGCGGCTGCCGTCGGCGATCTGGGTGCAGTGGAAGAAGTACCGCTCGCCGGTGGCCGCGTCCTCGACGGCGCCGTAGCCCTTGGCGTCGTCGAACTCCACCACCACTCCCTTGGGCATCAGTGGACGATCTTGGAGATCGGCAGCTCGATGAGGTCGGTGGCTCCCGCGTCTTTCAACATCGGGATGAGCACGTTGATGGTCTCTTTGGGGACGACGGTCTCGACTGCATAGCCGCCATCGGACCCGAACAGCTTCGAGATCGTGGGCGACTTCATCGACGGCACGATGGCGATCACGCGCTCGAACGCCTCGTCGCTCACGTTCAGCTTGAGCAGGACGCGGCCCCGGGCCTCGAGCGCGCCCGCGAGGAGCGTGTGCACCTGCCCCATCGCGTGCCGCTTGGCTGGATCGTCGCACGCGATCGGGTTCGCGATGAGCTCGGTGTGCGACGTGAGGATCGTGTCGATGATCTTCAGGCCCGCCGCCTTCAGCGCTCGTCCCGTCTCGGTGAGATCGACGATGCAGTCGACGATCTCCGGGACCTTCGCCTCGGTCGCGCCGTACGACAGCCGGATGTCCGCGTCGATGCCCTTCTTCTCGAAGAATCGGCGCGTGAGGCCCGGGTACTCGGTGGCGACGCGCACGCCTTGCGGCAGGTCCTCGACGCGCTCGACGGGCGAGTCGGTGCCGACGGCCACGACGATGCGCACTGGGAGCGCGCTCGCTTTCGAGTAGCGGAGCTCGCCCAGCGACACCACCTCGGCAGCGGTCTCCTCGATCCAGTCGCGTCCCGTCACGCCGAGATCGAACATCCCCTCGGCGACGTAGAGCGGGATCTCTTGCGGACGCAGGATGCGCACCTCGTCGACGCGCGGATCGTCGATCGACCCGCGGTAGTCGACGTCGGACGTGCGCGAGACGCTCAGATCGGCCGCGTCGAACAGCTCGAGCGTCGCCCGTTCCAGCGAGCCCTTCGGCAGGACGATCCGCAGCATCGACGTCGCTACTCGGACTTCGGAAGCTGTCGCAGCAGGTCAGCGAGCTCGATCGCGGTCGACGCCGCCTCGAAGCCCTTGTTGCCGGCCTTCGTGCCGGCGCGCTCGATCGCCTGCTCGATGGTGTCGGTGGTGAGCACGCCGAACACGACCGGCACGCCCGTGTCGAGGCCGGCGCGCGCGATGCCGGCGGCCGCCTGGCCTGCTACGTGCTCGTAGTGCCCGGTCGCGCCGCGGATCACCGCGCCGAGCGTGATGATCGCGTCGTACTCGCCAGACGCAGCGAGGCGCTTGGCGACGAGCGGCAGCTCGAACGCACCCGGCACCCACACGACGGTGATCGATGCCTCGTCGACCCCGTGACGCACGAGCCCGTCGCGGGCTCCGGCGAGCAGGCGGTCGGTGATGAAGTCGTTGAAGCGAGCGCAGGCGATCGCGACCCGAAGGCCGTCGCCTCGGAGCTTGCCCTCGTAGGTGGTCATCGGTTCCCTTCCGATCCGAGGGCGCCATCGCCCAGGTCTTCGAGCAGATGGCCCATCCGCTCACGCTTCGTGCGCAGGTAGTGGATGTTCTCCGGGTTCGGGCGCACCGAGAGGGGCACCCGTTCGAGGATCTCGAGCCCGAAGCCTTCGAGACCACCGTACTTGGCGGGGTTGTTGGTCATCAGCCGCATTCCGGTGACGCCGAGGTCGACGAGGATGTGCGCCCCGATGCCGTACTCGCGGCTGTCGACCGGGAGGCCGAGCTCGGTGTTCGCGTCGACGGTGTCGCGACCGCGGTCCTGCAGGCTGTAGGCGCGCAGCTTGTGGCCGAGGCCGATGCCGCGACCCTCGTGCCCGCGCAGGTACACGACCACTCCGAGGTCCTCTGAGGCGATCTTCTCCATCGCGGCGTCGAGCTGCGGGCCACAGTCGCACTTGAGCGAACCGAACACGTCGCCGGTGAGGCACTCGCTGTGCACCCGCACCAGCACGTCGTCGGTGCCCTGCACGTTGCCGCGCACGAACGCGAGGTGGGTCTCGCCATCCAGGATCGACTCGTAGGCCACGCACGTGAAGTCGCCCCACTCGGTCGGGATGCGAGCCTCGGCGACCCGTCGCACGAGCTTCTCGGTGCGCCGCCGGTGCCGGATGATGTCGGCGATCGAGATCATGAGCAGGTTGTGCTCGGTGCAGAACCGCTCGAGGTCGGGGACGCGCGCCATCGATCCGTCGTCGTTGACGATCTCGCACAGCACCCCCGCCGGGTACAAGCCGGCGAGGCGGGCGAGGTCGACCGCGGCTTCAGTGTGCCCCGCACGCTTGAGCACGCCACCCGAGCGGTAGCGCAGCGGGAAGATGTGACCGGGACGCGCGAGGTCGCCAGGGCGGGTCGCGGGGTCGATGAGCGCGCGGATCGTGAGCGAGCGGTCGGCGGCGGAGATGCCGGTCGTCGTGCCATGGCGGTAGTCGACGGTGTCGGTGAACGCGGTGCGATGAGACTCCGTGTTGTGCTCGACCATGAGCGGCAGGCCGAGCTCGTCGCAGCGCTCTCCCGTCAACGGCACGCAGATCACACCCGAGGTGTGGCGAACGAAGAACGCGATGCGCTCGGGTGTCGCGAACTCGGCCGCCATGATGAGGTCGCCCTCGTTCTCACGATCTTCGTCGTCGACGACGACCACCACCTCGCCGCGGCCGATGGCTGCGACCGCATCTTCGACCGACGCGAACAACGCGCTTCGTTGTGTCATGGCTCCGTCCCTACTGGGTGCGCCGCCGTCTGCGGCGCCAT
>DATKAS010000443.1:0-5470 GCA_035497855.1 Acidimicrobiales bacterium | reverse complement strand
CGCCTCCTCGATGTCGAGGCCCTTCGTGAGGTTCGTGATCAACGAGATCGCGAGCAGCGCGAGCGCCGCGATCCAGGTGTGCCGCATCCCGCGGCGAAGACCCCTGGCGATGAACAGCAGCGCGATCGACGCGAACACGAGTGCGCTCCCCGCCGCCTGCGGGACTTCGACAGGTGCGAGGCCGAGAAGCCATCGAAGCCGGCCGGCGAGCGGAGGAGTCACGGCCGAGAGCACGTTCATGATCGCGACGCCGCCCACCAGCAGTGCCGCTCGCCTCCGCCGGACCGTGCGGCGATGTGCTTCGGTCAGCCCGACGTGCTCGACGTTCGACACCGTCTCGAAGTGATAGTGGCGATCAGCTCCGTTTTGGGTTCAGACCGGCGACGATCGCGTGGTTGGCGAGCTCGAACCGGGTCGGGAGCCGTTCGGGCACCGGCGACATCCCTGCGATCTCGAGGCTCGTGAAGCCATGGGTGAGGGCCCAGAGCACGTGGGCGACGTCGTGGGGATCGAGGCCAGGGAAGTGGCCCTTGTCCTGCGCTCGCCGCACCGCGTCGACCACGACACCGAAGGTGCTCGCGGCGAGCTGCTTGGCGTCCGGCGAAGGGATGAAGTCGGGGACCGAACGACTGAACATGATCCCGTAGCTCGTGGCGTTGTCGAGCGCCCACTTCCGGTAGGTCGCGTTGATCTGCTCGAGGTCGTGCAGCGGGTCGTCGGTGATCGGCACTGCCGCGATCGTCGCTCCGAGGCGAGTGAACCCGTCGAGCCACAGCTGCTCGATCACGCCGTCCTTGCCGCCGAAGCGCGAGTAGAGGCCCATCGTCGAGCAGCCCGCCCCTGCAGCGATGCGCCGCACGGTCAGCGCCTCCGGACCTTCGGTCGCCAGCAGCTCGGTAGCCGCGTGGACCAAGGCCTGGCCCTGCTCGTCGAGCCTGCTCGTGTCCCTTGTCACCGGTGCCTCCTGTCACGTTGACGATCACTCTATAACGATGTTACATCGATGTCTAGAACATCGTTATTTCAATGATCTACTCTCCTGGAGGTCTTCCGATGACCCGAGCAGACGACATCCACAAGCGGCGCTGGGCCATTCTCGGCGTCCTCTGCCTCAGCCTCTTCGTGATCGTGATGGACAACACGATCGTGAACGTGGCGTTGCCGTCCCTGGTGCGCGAGCTCGGCGCCACGACGAGCCAGCTGCAGTGGATCGTCGACAGCTACACGCTCGTGTTCGCGGGCTTGCTGCTGTCGTTCGGTGCGCTCGGGGATCGGTTCGGTCGCAAGGGAGCCCTCCTCGGCGGCATGGCCGTGTTCGGCGCAGCGTCGCTCGTCGCCGCGGTCTCGAGCAGCGCCGGCGAGCTCATCGCATCGCGGGCGGTCATGGGCCTCGGCGCTGCGCTGATCATGCCGGCGACGCTGTCCATCCTCACGAACGTCTTCACCGTCCCGAAGGAGCGGGCAGTCGCGATCGCGCTCTGGTCGGCGATCTCGGGCGCGGCGATCGCGCTCGGACCGGTGACCGGCGGATTCCTCCTCGATCACTTCTCGTGGGGATCGGTCTTCATGGTGAACGTGCCGATCGTCATCGGTGCGGTCATCGCCGGCTGGGCGATCGTGCCCACCTCGCGGGACCCGGCCGCTCCGAAGATCGATGTCGGCGGCGCACTGCTGTCGATCGTCGGTCTCGTCGGGCTCGTGTACACGATCATCGAGGCACCGCATCACGGTTGGACGTCGACGCAGACGATCGCCGGGTTCGCCGGATCCCTCGCGGTGCTCGCACTGTTCATCGTCCATGAGCTCCGCACGAGCGAGCCGATGCTCGACATCCGGTTCTTCGAGAACGCACGGTTCACGGCGGCGAGCATCTCGGTGACGCTGGTCTCGTTCGCGCTCTTCGGGTTCATCTTCATGGCCACGCAGTACCTGCAGTTCGTGCTCGGGTACAGCCCGCTCTCGGCAGGTGTGCACACGATCCCGTTCGCAGTCGCGGTGATGGTGATGGCGCCTCGGTCGGCGAAGATCGTCGAGCGGTTCGGCACCAAGCGCGTCGTCGCAACGGGGATGCTGCTCTTCGCTCTCGGTCTCCTCGTCGCCTCCACGTCGACGGTCACCTCGGGCTACGGCATCGTGTTCGTGGCGATCGTGCTGATGGGATCGGGCATGGGCCTCACGATCGCTCCCGCGACCGAATCGATCATGGGCTCGCTGCCGAAGGAGAAGGCGGGTGTCGGCTCGGCGGTCAACGACACGACTCGCGAGATCGGCGGCGCATTGGGCGTCGCGGTGATCGGCAGCGTCCTCGCCTCCGTCTACAGCTCCCACCTCACCGACGCAGCATCGGGCCGCCTGCCGCAGCCCGCGCTCGACACGGCCACCAGCTCCGTCGGCGCAGCACTGGCCGTCGCGCAGCGCATCGGTCCGGCGGCCGAGCCGCTCGTGAGCGCCGCTCGTCAGGCGTTCGTGGACGGCATGGTCATCGGCTCCCGGCTCACTGCGGTGGTCGCCGTGATCGGTGCGCTGGTCGCCCTGAAGTGGCTGCCGGCCCGGGCCACGGATGAGATCACGGACGACGTCGACGTCGAGCTCGAGGTCGGGCTTCAGCCGGTCGAGACGCTCGAGCTGGTCGCCGCGGACTGATAGATCGCATCGGCGATCTCGTGCGCACGCAGCGCGGTGGCGAAGTCGGGATGGGCCGGCTCGCCCCGCGCTGCTGCCGCGATGAACGCGCCGTCGGGGTTCGCAGGTCCGTCGAGCAGCGGCTCGACGGCCGCGGCGAGCTCCTCACCGGCGAGCGATCCCTGTGTGCCATCGCTGTCGGTCCACGACACCGGTCCGAACCAGTCGTCGCCTTCGAGCACGGCCCACCGCCGCTCGCAGAAGACCTCGACGCGGCGCAGGCTCGGCCTCGACAGCACGTCGTGCCAGATCGACGTCAGCGTGCCGACCGCGCCCGAGTCGAAGCTGAACGACACCGCCATGGCGTCCTCGATGCCGGTGATGCCGTGGAACGACGCGGATCGGGCGGAGACGACGTCGATGCGACCGACGAGGAACTCGAGCATGTCGATGTCGTGCACGGAGTGCTCGAGCAGCGTGCCGGCGCCCGCCTTCTCCACGTCGCCGCGCCACGTCGAGAGGTAATGGCCTTGGATCGGGATGAACTGGTCGTCGCGGAAGACCACGCTCATCACGCGTCCGGCCTCTGGGGCGGTGATCACGTGCCGGAGCCAGAGGAACGCCGGGGACCGCCGCAGCACGAGGCCGACCTGGTTCGTGACACCGGCGGCACGCACGGTCTCGGTCATCGAGCGCGCGGCCGCCGCTGTCGTCGCGAGCGGCTTCTCGCAGAAGATCGCCAGGCCCCGCGCCGCGGCTGCCGCCACCAAGCGGGGGTGCTCCGACGTCCAGGTGCAGACGTACAGGGCGTCGCAGCCGTCGAGCACCTCGTCCTCGGACGGGCACGCGTGGTGACCAGAGGCAGCGCAGAAGGCCTCGAGCCGGTCGCGGTCGATGTCATACGCGCCGGCCCGCTCCACCTCGGCGCCACTCCGGCGAAGCGACTTGGAGTGGTACGTGGCGATGAGCCCCGTGCCGACGAAACCGACGCGCATGTTCACCGAGCCCCGACGAAGCCTGCGACGAAGTCGTTCGCCGGATGGGCGACGACGTCGTCAGGACTTCCCATCTGCTCGATCTTGCCAGCCCGCATCACGACGAGCTGATCGCCGATCTCGCGAGCCTCGGCGTGGTCGTGGGTCACGTAGATCGACGTCATCCCGATGCCGTGGAGGAGGCCGTCGAGGTCGATCGTGAGCCGCTCGCGCAGCGTGCGGTCGAGTGCACCGAGCGGCTCGTCGAGCATGAGCAGCCTCGGTTCGGGCGCGAGCGCGCGCGCGAGTGCGACGCGCTGCTGCTCGCCGCCGGACAGCGTGGTCACCGAGCGATGCTCGAAGCCCGTGAGGTCGACGAGGGCCAGCACCTCGCTCACCCGGGATCGCACCTCGTCGGGCGGGCGCCGCTGCATCCGCAGGCCGAACGCGACGTTGCCCGCGACGTCCTTGTGGGGGAACAGCGCGTAGTCCTGGAACATGAGCCCGAAGCGGCGCTTGTGGGGCGGCACGCCGGCGAGGTCGTCACCATCCCAGAGGATGCGGCCATGGCCGAGCGGCTCGAGGCCCGCGATCGCGCGCAGCAGCGTCGACTTCCCCGACCCGCTCGGGCCGAGCACCGCGACGAGCGCGCCATCGGGAACGGCGAGATCGATGCCGTCGAGGGCGGCATGGTCCCCGAACGCCACGACGACCCCTTCGACCGTCAGCACCTCAGAAGTCTCCGAGATCTCCGATGCGAGCGCGCTCGAACACGAGGACACACGCCACAGTCAGCACCATCAAGATCGTCGCCATCGCCATCGCCTGCCCGTAGTTGGCCGCGCCGGGGCGACCGAGAAGGCGGAAGATCGCGATCGGCAGTGTCGGCGTGTCGGGCCGCGCGACGAACACGGTCGCACCGAACTCCCCGAGGGAGATGGCGAACGCGAAGCCAGCGCCGACCGCGAGCGCACGTGAGACGAGCGGCAGGTCGATCTCCCTCCAGGTCCGGCTCGGCGAGGCGCCGAGCACGGCAGCCGCTTCGCGCAGCCGGTCGTCGATCGAGCGCAGCACGGGCACGACCGACCTGACCACGAACGGCAGCGCGACGAGGGCCTGCGCGATGGGGATGAGGATCGCCTTGGCGCGGAGATCGAGCGGCGGGCGGTTCAGCGTGATCAGGAAGCCGAACCCGATGGTCACAGCGGACACCCCGAGCGGTAGCATCAGCCCGACGTCGAGCCACAGGCGCGTGTGCCGTCCTCCGATCGCGATCGACGCGAGCCCGCCGATCACGGTCGCGATCAGGGTCGCGATCAGGGCGAACACGAGCGAGTTCCGGATCGCTTCGGTCGGTGGGACGAACAGCCCCGTGTCGCCCGTGGACGCGAGCGCGCGGTACCACGTGAGCCCATGTCCGCCGGGCACGCTGAACGACCGCTCGACGAGCGAGAGGAGTGGGAGCCCGAGCAGGCCCGCCATCACGGCGAAGTTGGTGAGGAGGAGCAGCCGCTGCCGAGCGGTGCGGACGCGATCGGCCGCCTCGTCGCGCCTGCGCAGTCGTCGTTGCACGGCGAGCCGGCTCTGCAAGCGCGTCGTGACGAGCAACAGTGTGACCACCGCGACCAGCTGCACGAGCGCGAGCGCGGCAGCGACCTGTAGGTCGAGCAGCTGTGCGGTCTGGCGGTAGATCTCCACCTCGAGCGTCGAGTGACGCGGGCCACCCAAGAGGAGGATGACGCCGAACGACGTGAACGTGAACAAGAAGACGATCGCGCTCGCCGCGGCGATGGCAGGGGCGAGCAACGGCAGATCGACCTCGACCAGCGATCGCCATCGCGGCGCGCCGAGCATCGCAGCGCTCTCGTCGAGCC
>DATKAS010000442.1:0-3928 GCA_035497855.1 Acidimicrobiales bacterium | reverse complement strand
GGCTGAAGAGCGACCCGTCGTCACCGCAGATGTCTGGCTTCCCAGCGTCGGCCGGCAAGGTCACCGGCAAGGCACGGGTGATGGTCTCCGCGACCGAGCTCTTCGAGCTGCAGGAGGGCGAGATCCTCGTGTGTGAGGCGACGTCGCCGAACTGGACTCCTGCCTTCGCGATCATCGCCGGCTGCGTCTGCGATGGCGGCGGATCGCTGACTCACGCCGCGATCGTGAGCCGCGAGTACGGCATCCCCTGCGTGGTGGGGTGCTCGGTCGCCACCTCGCGCATCAAGACCGGCGACGTGATCGAGGTCGACGGCGCCAAAGGCACGGTGACGATCCTCGAACGCGCTGGCTGAGCCGCGGCGGGGTCACCAGGGGTGGACAGTGCCGTCCCAGCGGCGAAACGTGCCCGAGTCTGCGGGCGTGAGCGTGTCGACCATCGTGATGATGCCGGCTGCGCCGTCCTCGACGGGGAGGTCGGCGCGGGAGCCGCCCATGTCGGTCTTGAGGAACCCCGGGTGGATCGCGATCACGACGACCTCGGGGAGGTGCACCGACTGCCGCACGCTGATCATGTTGAGCGCCGCCTTCGAGGCTGTGTAGCTCACGTCGCGGCCGAGGGTGTGGGCGACCTCCATCGAGCCCGCCTGCGACGAGACGTTGATGACGCGCGGACGAGCTGAGGTTCGCAGTCGATCGAGAACGGCGCGCGTGAGGAGCATGGGGCCGACGGCATTCACACGCATGACTTCGAGGAAGTGCTGGCTGCTGATCTGCAGCACATCGCGGGCGCCGTCGTCGACGCCGAACGCTCGTGCGTCGATGCCTGCGTTGTTGTAGAGGACGTCGATCGGCTCGGGACCGAGCGCGGCAGCGAACGCGTCGATCGACTCCTCGGAGCGCATGTCGACCGGAAGAACATGCTTCGTCAAGGCCCACAGCTCGGTTGCGTCGTCGGGGCGCCGGCATCCCGCCCATACGTCATCGCCTCGGGTGGTGAGCTGGCGGGCGAGCTCGAGGCCGAGACCTCGGTTGGCACCGGTGATGACGACGCGCTCCGTCACGCAGTGTCCTCCAATCCTTCGGTGAGCTCGGCGATGATCGCTGCCGCGGGCAAGCGTCCCTGCACAGCATCGACACTCGTCCCTGCGTACAGCGCCATCGCCGCGACGTCGCCGTTCATGTCGACGGTCGGCGGCGCGGTGCCGAAGCGGGGGAACGGTGTCTGGGAGCCGTCCGGCTGCAGGATCGTCGCCACGGGCTCCGCTCGCGAGCTGTTCGCTGCTGCAACCGACGATGCGAGCACCCGGTGCGGCGCGTCGGGCCATCCGGTCGAGAACGTCTCGGTGAGGACCGTGTCGGCTGCGGTTGCGGCGGTCAACAGCTCGACGTACACGGGATGCGCGGCGGACTCGCTCGCGGCAACGAACCTCGTGCCGACACGCACGGCGTCGGCGCCCAGCGCGAACGCTCGACTGACGTCGGCGCGGGTGCCGATGCCACCCGCCGCCACCACCGGCACGTCGACGGCGCTGCGAACGGCGGGCACCAGGTCCTGCAGCGGCGTCGTGCCGCGGACATGGCCGCCCGCCTCGACTCCTTGCGCGATCACGTAGCTCGCGCCGGCATCGACTGCCGCCTTGGCCTCGTCGACCGAACCGACCTGCCAGCCGACGACGTTGCCATCGGGCACGAGTGCCGCGTCGGGCCATCCCCAGAACAGCTCCACGATCCGTACCCTCTCGGCGACGCGCTCCAGCAGTGCGGGAGTGAGGAACTCGACGAGCAGCGTCACGCCCACGGGCCGCTGCGTGCGCGCCTGCACGTCGTCGATGTCACGTGTGGCGGCGTCGGGGGAGTGGCGGCTGAGCGCGAGCATCCCCAGCCCACCCGCCTCGGCCACGGCAGCGGCGAGTGCGGGGTTCGCTACGCGGCCCATGCCTGCCTGCTGCACGGGGAGGCGGCAACCGACGAGGGCGCAGAAGCGGTTCGTCACGCGTCGGGCTCGACCCGGTGGTAGTAGGCGTGCCACTCGACGAGCTGATCGCCGCGGAGCGTCCAGAGCTCAGCGGCGCGTGCCGCTCTCATCGATCCGTCGGCGCTGCGGTAGCGCGACTGCCACTCGACCGCGACGGTGTCGCCTTGTGCGGCACGCAGGGTCTTCGTGAGCACGTAGTCACGGCGCGACACCTCGCCGAACCCGAGGCGCTCGACATGGAACCGGCGCACTTCGTCGAAGCCGCTCGCGACCTTGACGCCGTCCCAGTACACGATCGCGTCGGGATGGAACAGGCGCATGATCGCCTCGAGGTCCTGCGCGCCATACGCCTCCTCCGCCAGCCGGACGAGCCGGCGCGCCCGCGACTCGGGCACGAGCCCCAGCGCCTCGCTCGCGAGGTCGATGGCGGGTTGCACGTCCATCGGGTCGACGTGGATGCCGAACATCCCGACCGCGCGGGCGCCCTCCACGCACTCGGGAGTGTCGTCGAGGAACACGACGACGCTCGGATCGACGCCCAACGCCTTCGCTGCCGCGAGGTACGGCTCGGGCGCCGGCTTGCGCGCCCCGACCTCGGTGGAATCGACGAACGCGTCGAGGTCGCGGAACTCCGCTCGTCCCGCGAAGTACTCGGGCCCGTTGATCGAGTACGCGTCGTTCGACAGCACGCCAACACGCTTGCCAGCGCGCTTCGCTGCTCGCATGAGCTCGACCGACTCCTGCACCACGAGGGCGTCGGGCACCGCGTCCGACACCCCGCGGAAGAGCGCGCGCCAATCGCTGAAGCCGGCTCGCTGCGCCACGATCTCCCAGTAGTCGTAGAACCCGATCTCGCCGGCGATGCGTCGCTGCCAGTCCGGGTCGTTGTCGGGATCGTACGGTCCGCGTTCGGGCACGACGATGCCGGTCGCGGCTTCGAACGCATCGAGCCCGCGCCACAGTGAGCTCATGATGACGTCGCCGATGTCGAGCAGGAGCGCCTCGTAGGTGGGCGTCATCCCGGACCGCAGAATCGCGCGACGGCCTCGTGTGCGTCCTTCGACTCGTCGAGCACGAGGTGGCCCGCGTTCGGGAAGGTCTCGACGCGGGCGTTCGGCAGCTTTGCTGCCCAGCCGGCCGCGAGCCCGGGCGGCACGAGGCGGTCGTCGTCGCCCCACACGATGAGGGTGGGGATGTCGACGCGGGGCAGCCACTTCTGGATCACGCGGTCGAACGGCTGCTCCCACGTCATGGTCGCGACCGTGCGGGACTCGCGGTAGCGGTCGACTGTGAAGTCGACGTCGTGGGGGTTCTCGGGAAGGAACGGAAGGATGGTGTTCATGTCGTGCACGAGGCGCCCGGGAAGCTCCTCCGGCAGGATCGTGAAGAAGTCGTCGACGTCCACCCCCGGCACGCGCAGACCCGCTGGGGCGACGAGCACGAGGCGACGCAGTCGGTGCTTCTGGTCGATCGCGAACCGCGCGCCGATGCGCCCGCCGAGCGAGAAGCCCACGAGGTTCACATCCGCGGTGAGCCCGAGCTGATCGAAGAGGTCGACGTAGTGGAGGACGACGTCGCCGACGTCGCGCAAGCCCTCCATGTCACCCGACTCACCGAAGCCCGGGTGGAAGGGGATGAGCATGCGGAACGATGACGTCCACGGCTCGGCGAACGCCCAACCGTGGAACGTGCCGCCGCCATGGAAGAACACGAGCGGCGGGGCATCGGGGTCGCCGGCAGCGAGCACGACCGTCTCAGTGCCCTGCACGTCGAACGTGACCTTGTCGAAGGACGGGCCGTTCGGTCGAAGGGTGCTCACGCCGCCGCCGCCTTCTTCTTGCGGAGACGGGGGATGACCTCTTCCGCGAACAGCGTCGTGTTCTTCACGACCTTCCAGCTCGGCATGTCGCCGATCGTGAGGTTGAGGTTTACACGGTTGGTGCCCGCGGCCTC
>DATKAS010000441.1:0-9037 GCA_035497855.1 Acidimicrobiales bacterium | reverse complement strand
CCCAGATGTAGTTCATCGCCGGAACCGAGACGCGCGCGCAGCCATGAGAGGCGGGGAACGCCGGCACAGATGTCGCACCGTGCACCGCGATGCCGCTCGCGGTGAAGTACTTCGGGCGCCACAGCTGCCCGAGATCAGAGGTGCGCCAGCCGTTCGGGAGCTCGCGCGTGATCTTGAAACGTCCCACAGGGGTCACCGCGTCACCGGTCGCGATGCGCCCGCCCGCGACGCGCTCACGGAAGGGCACGTTGGACCCAGTCGACGAATTGAACACCGCGACCGTCTTGCCGTTCTGCACGACGAAGATGATCTGCCGCGGCTTGTCGATCTCGACCATGTTCCCCGCCGTGGTTCGCGCGACCGGCGCGGGAGCGACGCTGAGGGCGTCGACGGTGATCTGGTCCGCGATCCCCGTGCGTGGCAGTCCCGTGTACTTCTGGAATGCCATGACCGCTTGGGTCATGAGCGAGCCCGTGTGCCCGTCGAGCGGGCCCATCCAGTAGCCCAGGCTCGTGAGGCGCTGCTGGATCGCCCGGACGTGGTCGCCCTGCTCCCCGGGATACGCCGCGATGAGGCCGTCGCTGGCCGCGACCCAGTACCCCTGACCCGGCGGTGCTGCGGCGATGCCCACGACGTGCTGTCCCGCCGGGATCGGAGCGACGGGCACAGGCGTCGCGTCGCCGAACGCGTACACGCCACCGGCGAGGCTCGCGATCCAGTAGCCGCCACCCGTCGCGGTGACCGCGCCACCGACGACGCGGCCATTCGGCTTCGCGCCGACGGCCGGCAGGGAGCCGACGCCCGGTGCAGCGCCGAACGGGTGCACGCCGCCCTGGTCGTCGACGATCCAGTACCCGTCGCCTTGCGGACGAGCGAGCAGGTCGACGGCCCGCGCCTTCACGTTGATGCCCGGAAGCGATCCGTAAAAGGTCGCCGTGCCGAACGTGAACACCCCACCGTCGGACGTGAGCATCCAGTAGCCACCACCGCTAGGAGTGGCAGTGAGCGCGACCACGGGTGTCGGGATCGGTCCTCCTGCGAGCGAACCGAACGACCCCGCGTCGCCGAACGGCAGCACCGCGCCGTCCGATCCGGCCAACCAGTACCCGCCACCGTCCGGCGTGGGCGCGATGTCGACGATCGGCGCGTGCAGCGCGGCGCCCGCCGCGGCGCCCGCGAAGCGAGCGGAGCCGAACGAGAAGACGCCGCCGTCGCTCGATGCGAGCCAATACCCCGCGCCGGCTGGATCTGCGGCGATCGCGACCGCTGGATGCGCGACGGTGCCGGGCGCTCCGAGCGCGGGACCAGGCCCGGTCACCGACGTCTCGGCAGCGCCCGCCGCCGCCGAGAACGCGGTGGATGCGAGCGCGAGGGCGACCACGACCAAAGAAGCACGCGCCGCCCGCTGGATCACGGGCGCACAGGCTAGAGGCAACCTGCCGCGACGACCCAGCGGGGTCTACGGTTCGCGCATGGCGAGCACCGATGAGCGCCATCGTCACGGTGACGGTGACGACACTCCGCTCGTCCTCGACGAGCTGGGCGACAAGCTCGACGCGTTCTGGTCACTCGCGACGGCGGACGATGCCGATGCAGACAAGGCGCTCGAGGAGTTCGGTGCGCGCGGCAGGGTCGAGGCCGACATGGCCTACCAGCTGTCGGTGCCCGCACCGCTCGCGCATCCCGAGCGGTTCGAGCAGGCCCACCGCCTCACGATGCGGGGCCTCGAGGTGCTCGACCGCAACGGCGGCCGCCGGCCGAGCACGCTGCCGAACCTCGGTCCGCTGAAGCCCGCGGCCTCGTGGTTCGTCCAGCTCATCACCCGCTACATCGTGCGCTCGTATCAGGTGACCGTCGCCGACAACCTCGCCCGCCTGTACGCACGGCGTGAGGCCAACTGTCGGTGGGGCAGCGACGAGATGCACATGCTGCGACGCGCGCGGTTCCAGGCCGAGCGGCTCGCTCCGGGCTACAAGCGCAAGGCGCTCGGCCTCCCGACGTTCCTCGTCGGCGGCGCTGTGATCTCCGGTGCGGTTGGCGCGCTGCAGGCGTTCGGCAACGTGCTCGCCCGCGAGAAGCTCATCCTGATCGTGACGGCGATCGTCCTCTTCGGGCTCTTCATCCTCACGTCCTTCGGCATCTTGTACGCGGCCGGCATCTCGCGTCGGCGCATCCGCGTGTCGATCGCACAGCCACTCACGGCCCTCTACGAGACGATCGGCGCGTGCGGCAACCCGCCGAAGGACCAAGCCCGCACGTTCGCTGTGTACGCGATCGTCCTCACTGCGGTCGCATGGCTGATCATCCCGCTCGCCGTCGTCTTCGCGATCGTCACCTGACCTCTAACCTGAGCGAACCATGACCTCGCTCCCCGCGGGCTTCCGCGCGCACGTGGCGAACATCGGCATCAAGGACGACACGGACGACTTCGTCGTGATCGCCGCGGACCAGCCCTGCGCGGCGTCGGCGGTGTTCACCAAGAGCCGCTTCTCCGGTCCGAGCGTCGCGCTGAGTCGGAGCCACGTGGCCGACGGTGCGCTGCAGGCGTTCGTCGTGATCTCGAAGAACGCGAACGTCGCCACAGGCGATCACGGCCTCGCCGACGCGGAAGAGGTCGTGCAGGGCGTGGCCACGGCGATCGGCTGTGCTCCGGACGACGTGCTCATCGCGTCGACGGGTGTCATCGGGCGGAGGTACCCGATGGACAAGGTGCGCGCCCACCTCGCATTGCTCCCTCGACGGTTCGGCGGCACCGACGCGGAGCCTGCAGCACGCGGGATCATGACCACCGACACGTTCGCGAAGGTGGCCTCCGCATCAGTCGGCGCGGCGTCCGTGGTCGGCATCGCCAAGGGCGTCGGCATGATCGAGCCCGACATGGCGACGCTGATCGCGCTGTTCCTCACCGACGCCTCCGTCGAGGTCGGCGTGCTCGATGCGATGTTCCGCCGAGTCATGGACCACACGCTGAACGCGGTCAGCGTCGACACCGACACGTCGACGAGTGACACGGCAGCGATCATGGCGAGCGGCGCCGCAGGACACGTCGACGTGCTCGAGCTCGAGACGGCGCTCGATGCGGTGGCGCTCTCGCTCACACGCCAGATCGCCCGTGACGGCGAAGGCGCCACAAAGCTCCTCACTGTGACGGTCGATGGCGCGCGCGACGAGCAGCAGGCCAAGCGCGTCGCGAAGGCGATCGTGAACTCACCTCTCGTGAAGACAGCGGTCCACGGCGCGGATCCGAACTGGGGTCGGGTCGCGATGGCGGTCGGCAAGTGCTCGGACGACACGGACATCGCCCAGGACGACGTCGTGATCCGATTCGGCGGTCAGGAGCTCTATCCGAAGCCCGTCGGCGACGACGACCTCGCCGCGCTGACGAAGTACCTCGCGGGCGACGACGTGCTCATCCACGTGAGCCTCGGCATCGGCACCGCCGCGTTCACGGTGTACGGCTGCGACCTCAGCGACGGCTACGTGCGCATCAACGCCGACTACACGACTTGAGCCGCGCTCGGCTCAGTTCAACAGCTTGTCGAGGAGCGGGATCTTGTCGAGCTGGACGTTGTCGAGGAACCACCGGACCGGCGCGTGCTTCACGACGACCTTCATCGCGCTTGTCGCCCACCCGGGGAGCGTGCCGCGGTCGTGCGCGTCGTCGATCGCGCGGAGCGTCCCGGCGCGCACAGCGTCCTCGATCGTCGCGTGATCCCATCGGACATCACTCATCGGGGAGTTCGGATCGAGGCTGAGGACGAGCTCCTCGCGGCTCACTCCGAGCTCGCACGCCGCGCCGTTCAGCCCACCGATCGCGATGCGCTGCACCGCGCCATCGATGCCTCCGCCGTCGTACGGCGAGGCGGGTGCAGTGCACGGGTCGACGAGCGTCGAGTGGCCGAAGTCGGCTGCTCCGGCCGCGACCTCACCACCGATGAGCGCGCCGGATGCCGCGAGGAGGGCGACGAGCGCCATCGCTCCACGCCTCCGGCGCGTGCCTGCCGCGGCGACGCCGCGCACCGCGAGCAGCCCCGGCAGCAGGGCGAGGAGGCCGAGGCCAGCGGCGATCATGAACGACGAGCGGAACCCGCGCGTCAATGTGTCGCGGATGGTGCCCGTGAGGTCGTGCTGCACCTGTGCGACCGCAGGCTTGCTGGCGACATCGCGCTTGGCGAAGGCGGCGTCGAGATCTGGCACCTGTCCGTCGGGCGTTGCCTCCAGCACGTTGCGGATCTCCCACGCGAGCGGCACCTTCTCGCGCACCGAGAGCTGTGCGTCGAGAACGGTTGCGGTGCCTGCGAGCGTCGCGCGGTCCGCCGCGGTCTGGAGGTTCCCCGCGAGGGTGGGCGCGATCGCGACGAGTCCGAGCACGAGGCCGAGATGCCGTGCGCTGATCGACAGGTTCGCGGCCGCTCCCGTCGCTCGCTCGGGGATCGCGAGCGGCGCGAGGACATCGGTAGCCAGCCCGAGGCCGGCGCCGAACACCGCGAGCGCCAGCGCGAGGTACGCCGGCCCCGACGCCGGGAGCAGCGCGAGTGCGACGAGCCCGCCCGCGAGAAGGAGCACGCCACTCCCGAGCACGATCGCCGGCGATGCCCAATGGCCGAGACGACGAGTCGCGAGCGTCGCGACCGGCAACGTGCTGACGACGAGCGCGCCGACGAGTGGCTCGTAGCGCCACACCTCGACGACGAGGAGCACGCCGAGGAACAGTGCGCCGACCGAGGCGGCGCCGACGAACGCCAGTGCGATGTCCGAAGCGACCGCACGCCAGCCGACGGATGATCGACCCTCAGGCGTGTGCGGGACCGATCGCGGTGCGAGCACCCCGATGAGCGCAAGGGCGGCGATCGGTGCTTGCAACAGGAAGATCGCGCGCCAGTCGAAGACCTGCGTGAGGAGCCCGCCGAGCGCGGGGCCGATGACGGCGCCGATGACGCCTGCGCCGGCCCACACCCTGCGACCCGCGGCCGGAGACCCGCACAAGCCATTCAGCATCGGGAGGGCAGCACCGAGCATGAGGGCAGCACCGCCGCCCTGGAAGCAGCGGGCGATCAGCAGGCTCGATGTGGTGTGGGCGACGCCGGCGCCGAGCGAGGCGAGCGCGAACGTTGCGAGCCCGCCGACGACGAGCATCCGGGGGTTCGCCCGGCGAGCGAGGGGGGCGAGCAGCAGCGCCCCGACCCCGACGACGAGTGCGTATGCGGTGATGACCCAGGAGACGCCGACGATCGTCGTGTGCAGCTCCGCGTAGATCTCAGGGAGCGCGAGCACCACGACCGACGCATCGGCGAACGCGAGCGCGACGGCGACGACGAGCGCGATGGTCGTGAGCGACCAGCGCGGCCGGGGTGCGGCGAAGGTCGTCGCGGCGGCAGGTTGCGGAGCGGGAGGTGGCGGCGGTGGCCACGCGAGGGCCACGGAACCGCCGCGATCGTGGCCTTCCATCTCGGTGCAGGCTACCGGCGCGGCTGCCGGCGCCTCAGTCGGGCCGTGCGGTCAGGTAGTGCCCCAGTCGGATGCTGCCGCTCCGAGAAGTGCAGACACCAACACGCCGAGAGGCAACGCGCCCCAGTAGCTGAGGTGGGTGTGCAGGTTCCCCATGAAGAGCATCAACAGCCACGTCGCCGGGAAGGTCGCAACGAAGAAGGCGACCAACAGCATCAACGCTCCCTTGATCATGCTGGGAGTATCGCGCCCGGGCTCCGGCAGACGAGGGATGGGTGAGCCCGTACGCTGGGACGCAGCAAGGCGAGAGGGGAAGACGATGGGACGTCTCACTGCTTCGTATGACGCCGGTGTCGGTGGTGCACCGCTCGTCGGCGACACCATCGGCGTGGCGCTCGCGAAGATGGTCCAGGCCCAGCCGAACAACGACGCGCTCGTCTCGCGCCACCAGGGCATCCGCCTCTCGTATGGCGAGCTCGGCGCCGAGGTCGAGGCGGTCGCCCGCGGGCTCCTCGCGGTCGGCATCGAGGTGCGCGATCGGGTCGGGATCTGGGCGCCCACGTGCGTCGAGTGGACGCTGCTCCAGTTCGCGTGCGCACGGGTCGGCGCGATCCTCGTCAACGTCAACCCGGCCTACCGCCCGAACGAGCTCGCGTACGCGCTTCGCCACTCGGGCGTGCGCATGCTGGTGACGGCACGGTCGTTCAAGACCTCGGACTACCTCGCCATGCTCGCCGGGGTTCGCAACGAGCTCCCCCAGCTCGAGCTCGTGGTCACGATCGACGGCGAGGCCGCGGGTGGTCCGAAGGACCTCGAGTGGCCCGCGCTCGTCGCGCTGGGCGAGGGCATCTCACCTGACCAGGTCCGAGCTCGCGAGATCGGGCTCGACACGGACGATCCCATCAACATCCAGTACACGAGCGGCACGACGGGCAACCCGAAGGGCGCGACCCTCACGCACCACAACATCATGAACAACGCGTGGTCGATGGCGAGCGCGATGGGCTACACGTCGATCGACCGGGTGTGCATCCCTGTGCCGCTGTACCACTGCTTCGGGATGGGCATCGGCAACCTGGGCTGCATCGGAGCGGGAGCGACGATGGTGTATCCCGCCGCCAGCTTCGAGCCACTCGCGACGTTGGAGGCGCTCGCCGAGGAGCGGTGCACTGCGGTGTACGGAGTGCCGACGATGTTCATCGCGCAGCTCGAGCACCCGCGATTCCCGGAGTTCGACCTCTCGTCACTTCGTACCGGCATCATGGCGGGCGCGCCCTGCCCCGTCGAGGTGATGAAGCGCGTCATCGACGAGATGCACGCGAGCGAGATCTGCATCGGGTACGGCATGACCGAGACGTCGCCGGTCTCGTTCCTGACCCGTCCCGACGAGGACATCGACCGGCGCGTCAGCACGGTCGGAACCGTGCTCCCGAACGTCGAGGGCAAGATCGTCGACCCCGTGACCGGTCACACCGTGCCCGTCGGCACCCCCGGCGAAGTCTGCACGCGCGGCTACCTCGTGATGCGCGGCTACTGGGACAACGAGGAAGCGACGCGTGACGCGATCGACGAGGCCGGATGGATGCACACCGGCGACCTCGGCGTGATGGACGAGTCCGGCTACCTCAACATCGTCGGGCGCATCAAAGACATGGTGATCCGGGGCGGCGAGAACCTCTACCCGAGGGAGATCGAGGAGCTCCTGTTCCAACATCCCGCTGTCGCGAGCGTGCAGGTCATCGGTGTGCCCGACGAGCGCATGGGTGAAGAGCTGATGGCATGGGTCGTCTTGCGCGAGGGCGCGGACGCCACGGCTGATGAGCTGCAAGCGTTCTGCCGTGAACGCGTCGCGCACTTCAAGGTGCCTCGCTACGTGAAGTTCACGACCGAGTTCCCGATGACGGTCACCGGCAAGGTGCAGAAGTTCAAGATGCGGGAGGAGGCGATCGAGGAGCTCGGCTTGCAGTCCGCCGCATCGATCGCCACCGCCTGACCGCGCGCGATGGGGACCGAGCTCGAGGGCTGGACGGGGGTTCTCGTCGCGAACCGAGGTGAGGTCGCGGTTCGGGTGATCCGGGCCGCCGCCGATCTCGGCGTGCGATCGGTCGTGGTGCACTCCGAGGACGACAGCACCGCGATGCCCGTACGGCGCGCCGACGTCGCCGTGCAGCTGCGCGGCCGAGGGCCGGCCGCCTATCTCGACGCCGAACAGATCCTCGACGCGGCGATCGCCACCGGCTGCACGGCCGTGCATCCCGGCTATGGCTTCCTCAGCGAGCAGGCCGCGTTCGCGGCAGAGTGCGGGGAGCGGGGGCTGCTCTTCGTCGGGCCGACACCTGCCACCCTCGCCGCCCTCGGCAACAAGGCAGATGCCCGCATGGTCGCCGAGCGTTGCGGCGTCCCGGTGCTCCGAGGCACCGACGGCGCGACCTCGCTCGAGGAGGCGGCCGCCTTCTTCGAGTCGCTCGGTGGCCACGCTGTGATGCTCAAGGCCATCGCAGGAGGAGGCGGCCGCGGCATGCGGGTCGTCCGGAGCGTCGAAGATCTCCCGGGCGCGTTCGAGCGCTGCGAGTCGGAGGCGCGCGGGGCGTTCGGGGACGGCCGGCTCTACGTCGAGCAGCTCGTCAGCGATGTACGGCACATCGAGGTGCAGGTGCTCGGCGATCGCAACGGTGCCGTCGCCGACCTCGGCGAGCGTGACTGCACGATCCAGCGCAGGCATCAGAAGATCGTCGAGATCGCTCCGGCGCCCCATCTGGACGAGGGCGTGCGTGCGCAGCTGCTCGACGACGCGACCCGCATCGCGCGAGCTGTGCACCTCGAGAACGCGGCGACCGTCGAGTTCCTCGTCCACGGCGGGCGCCATTGGTTCGTGGAGGCCAACGCTCGGCTCCAGGTCGAGCACACGGTCACCGAAGAGGTCACGGGCGTCGACCTCGTGCAAGCGCAGCTGCGCCTCGCCGCGGGCGAGTCGCTCGCAGACCTCGGGCTCGATCGGCCGGTCGCGACGCGCGGGCATGCGGTGCAGGCACGAGTGAACCTCGAGACGATCGGTGCGGACGGCATCGTGCGCCCGACGGGCGGAGTGCTGCGGGTGTTCGAGCCTGCGACAGGCCCAGGGGTGCGCACCGACACCTACGCGTCGACGGCATACCAGACGAACCCCGCGTTCGACTCGCTGCTCGCGAAGGTGATCGCGCACGCGCCGTCGGATGACGTCGGCGATGCGATCGACCGCGCATCCCGTGCCCTGGCGGAGCTACGGATCGAAGGCGTCGAGACGAACGTCGCCTTCCTCCGAGCGATCCTCGCTGATCCAGGGGTGCGGTCGGGGCTGGTGACGACCGATTTCGTCGACGTCCACTTCGCCGAGCTCGTGCGGGCGGCGAACGACCACGCGTCGGCGACGGTCAGCACCACGACGCGAGCCGGAGCGGTCGTCGATGCCTCCGACCCCCTCGCGGTGCTCGCTCATGGGAAGTCGACGGCGACGGCACGGGGGGCGCCCAGGAACGTCATCGACGACGGGAGTGCCGTCGTCGCACCGATCCAGGGCACCGTCGTGTCCATCGGCATCACCGCGGGCGAC
>DATKAS010000440.1:0-28576 GCA_035497855.1 Acidimicrobiales bacterium | reverse complement strand
ACGGGCACCGAACGGAGGGTTCCGGCGAGCAACGGCGGCACGCGATCGCCCGACGCGAGCTCGAGCACCCCCGCGCGCACCCGCATCACCGCGCCGAGTGCCCAGTCGAGCTGGCTCTCCACCAACCGGCACACCTCGTCGAGCGTGCCCTGGAGCGGCTGGCCCTGGTCAATGCGATCGCGGATCGCGATCCGTGCGGTCGCGAGACCCTCCCGCCGCGCTTCGTGGGTCGTGTCGCGGAGCTGCAGCGAGAAGAACTGCGGTTCGTCCGCGGTCTCGCTCACGAGGACCATGTCGGCCGCGACATGCGTCGTGGTGCCATCCGGACGCACGAGGCGGAGGGCGCGGCCGCGCACGGGGCCCGCGCCGTCGAGCATGCCGTCCGCGTCCGCTTGGAATGCGGGGAGGTCATCGGGATGGAGGAGCGAGTCGAACGGCAGGCCCTTCAGCGTGTGCGGCCCCCGAGCGACGAGCTCGCCGAGCGCCGGGTTCGCCCGCGTGATGCGCCCGTCCCTTCCGATGATCGCCATGCCCACCGGGCTGAGCTCGAACCCCATCCGGAGCTGGTGCTCGCTCTCGACGAGGGCTTCCTCCGCCGCATGACGGTCGGTGACGTCACGAGCGACCGCGAGGCCGGCGCGGCGCCCTTCGAACTCGATCGACTGCGCCGACACCTCGACCCACAGCTGGCTCCCCCGCTTCGTCCGGTGGCGCCACTCACCCGGCACCGACGGGCCGGGACCGGGGCGCCGGAAGCGTGCCATGAGCAGTGGGACGTCCCCGGCGTCGAGGAGGTCGGCGAGGCTCATCGTGCGGAACTCGGCCTCGGTCCACCCGTACCGCGCGACCGCTTCTTCGTTCACGGCGAGGAACGAGAGCGTGTCGAAGTCGTAGACCCACATCGGATCGGGCGAGGCTTCGAACAGCTCGCGGTAGCGCGTGAGTGACGCCAGCAGCTCGGACTGCGATGCACCGAGCCTGGCGACGTGCGAGCGGAGCGCGAGGTACAGGCCGACCGTGGACAGCACGACGAAGGCCGCGAGCCCCGCGATCGCGCCCCACCTCCGGTTGCTCGACCCTGCGACGACGAGGTAGAGGAGCGTGAGCGCCGCGGCGGCGCCGATGGCGTAGAGGAGCGCGAAGCGCGCGGGTCGAAGTGCGTGTCCGCCCGCCGCCTCGCCTGTCACTGGTGGCGAACGCTACCCCCGCGTGATCGAGATCTGCCCCGAGCCGGTGGTCGCGGTGATCGTGCGGGTGGCGTCCGGGGACTGGTTCACGTCGACGTGCACGTCGTCCGGCGAGCCGGCCTTCGCGTCGACCTTGTAGCCGAGGTCGGGGACGACGATCGCGATGTCACCCGATCCCGAGCCCGCGCCGATGCGATCGGACGAGCCGGTGACAGTGAGGGTGATGTCGCCGCTCGAGGTGCCGCTCTGGATCGTGGGCCCGGTGAGCGACGTGCCGGTGATCGAGCCGCTGTCAGCCGCGGCGTCGATCGCGCCCGAGATCGTGTCCATCGAGATGTCGCCGCCGGTGGTCCGCACCTTCACGGCGTTGGAGAGGTGGCCGAGCGACACGTCTCCCCCACTGGTCTGCACGTTGACCGGGCCTCCGACGCCGTCGATCTGCACCTCACCGCCGCCGCCCACGACCTTCACCCCCACCGAGCTCGGCACGGACACTCGATACTGGACGTCGCAGATGAACGAGGGTCCGACGCAGTCGGCCTGGACGACGAGGGATCCGCCTTCGAGGCCGACATCCATGTCGGGCTTGAAGAGCGTCCACTTCGCTCGCCGGCTCACCTGCACTTGATCACCATCGGCTGGCACCACGACCACGAGGCCGGCGGAGCTGTTGATGATCACCTCGCTCGGGGAACCCGAGAAGGCGAAGACCTCGTTGCGGTGCTTGCGGAGCGCGACGAACCCTACGAGCAGGAGGGCGATGACCGCGAGGACTGCCGCGACGGTGACGGGCCAGCGCGAACGCTCGCCGGTCGCCTCACGCTTGCGCGTATCGGCATTCGTCGCGGTTGGAGCCACGACACCATGGTGACATCACCAGTGCCCGCGGTGGAGGACCTCGGAGAGCGGTCGCCGGGGGCGAGTCACCGAAGATCCGGTGCGCGAGGCGTCGGCTGGATGTCCGATCGCGACGACGCCGATCGGCTCGCGGTCCGGCGGCACGGCGAGGCGCTCGAGCAGGGGACCGTACGCCCGGAGCCCGAAGAACAGCGCCCCGAGCCCGGCGTCGACGACCGCGAGCAGCAACGCCATCGTGGCCATCGCGGTGTCGACGAGCCAGTACGGCACCGGCCACGCAGATGCGTCCTGCAAGCCGGCCGCGGCCTTGTCGGGCTCGGCGTACCGCCGCAGGTACCGGCCTGAGTCGGCGAACGGGAACACGAGCACCGGGGCCCGCAGCAACCCCGGGAACCGCGGCTCCCAGAAGTCCCGGACGCCGGGCACGTCCCAGAACTGGTTGGTCTCGTCGGGTCCCTGCAGCACCACGAAGTCGACACCTTGGCTGTAACCAGCGCTCGGGCTGCGCCGGGCGACGTCGATGAGGTGGTCGACGACCTCGGTCGAGACCGGCGTGTCGTCGAAGCTCCGGATCATCCGGCGACGTCGCGCCACGTCGTGAAAGTCCATCCCCCGCATCCCTCCACTCGTCACGATACGTTCAGGTGCATGGACGCGGCGGAGCGTACCCACGGCGCTGCCCACGGCCGCGAGAGCAGCGCGGTGCGCGCACCCTCGGCACTGCTCCTCGCGGCAGAGCAGCGCGCGGTGCTCGAGCTCGGCGCGTTCGTCGCGGCTTCGCCGCTGCTGCGCATGGCAGGCCGCGGTGATCGCCACCCAGTGCTCGTGCTTCCCGGCTTCACGGCCGGCGATCGATCGACGGTGCCGCTTCGGTGGTTCCTCCGCAGCCAGGGCTGGTGGGCCCACGGGTGGCACCTGGGCCCGAACTTCGGCCCGACCCGACGCATCGTCACCGGCATCCAGGAGCGCCTCGACGAGCTCCACGGCCTCCACGGACGCACGGTCTCGATCGTGGGGTGGAGCCTCGGTGGCATCTATGCCCGCGAGCTCGCCCGCCGCAAACCCGACGCCGTCCGCACCGTGATCACGCTCGGCAGCCCGTTCCGCATGGTCGACGGCGATCGCAGCTGGGCGTCGAGCCTGTACGACTCGTTCTCGCCCGCGCACCGTGCAGAGCTGCTGCGCATCGCACAGCACGAAGAGGAGCGCGACGCGATCTCGGTGCCCACCACTGCGATCTACAGCCGCACGGACGGCATCGTCCGGTGGCACACGTGCATCGACAGGGTCTCACCTCGCCACGAGAACGTCGAGGTGCACGGCAGCCACAGCGGCCTCGGGCACAACCCGACGGTGCTTGCGGTGATCGCGGATCGGCTCGCGCAGCCCGAGGGGCGCTGGCGCCCGTTCAAGCCCGTGCCGTGGGCGGCCTACTGGTACCCGAAGCCGGCCGACTGGCACCCCTGACAGAGATCAGGCGAGCTTGGCGAGGTCTTCGGCCATGACCCAGCCGAAGGCCACGAGGCAGTCACCCCGGTTCGCCTTGAACCCCTTGAAGAACGCCGCGACGTCCGCGGGGATCGCTTCGGGCTTCAACGATTCGTGGTCGAGCACACGCGCCACCGCGCCGTTGCCCTTGACCGCGAACGCGTGCTCGTCGTAGGTGCCCTCGACCGCGAACCGCTTGGCGAGCCGGCGACCCCATGCCCGCTCCTCGCCGTTGGCCTTGTGGCCCGGCCGCGGGTTGATGTCCTTCATCGCCTTGAAGGCCTCGAAACCCGAGGGGGACGCGAAGCGCGTGCCGACCAGCACGTCCTCGTCGGGGAACGCGAGCACCGCGCGACGGAACTGGTCGTGCATGACCGCCTTCAGCACTGCGTCGCGCTTCGACGTGCGCTTGATCGAGGCCAGACCGATCAGGACACTCGGCGTGCCGCCGATGCGCTCGAGGGTGCAGAACGAGAAGCCGTGGAGCTTGCCCTCGGAGCGGGCGAGGGTGATCAGCACCCACTCCTCCCGCTGCTTCGACAGCAGCCCGAAGTCGAAACCGGCGGACCCACCCGTGCAGATGTCGCCCATCTCGCCGAGCTCGGCATCGCTCAGCGCCGTGCAGTCCTTCGTCTCGACTTCGATCGCCATTGGTCAGCCTGCCCCTGAATGGTCGCTGGATCGTCGCTGGTGCAGCGTCCATTCTGCCATCTCGGCGCCCCGTTGCGCCCATCACAGGCGGTCGACGCGGCCCCTGTCGTGTGCTAGGCGACGATCGCGTCAGGCCCCAGCAGCACCCTGATCTCGCCCGCGAGCCCGTTGCCGGAGTCGACCGAGAACTGGGCAGGCAGCCGCAGCACCTGGCCTTCGCCGAGATGCAACATGACCGGCGTCTCCCCGGGATGCTCGAGCAGCACGCGCTTGAGATGACCGATCAAGTCCTCGCTCGCGCTGCTCGGGTTGATGCGAATTCGCATCGGCGGCCGTGCGTCGGTGACGGCCTCGACGACGGTGACGTCGAGGCACATGAGCTTCGCGACGTCCTCCCGGCCGTCGACGCGGCCCTTCACGAGCACGAGAGCATCGTCCGCGAGCTTGAACCCCTGCTCGCTCATCACCTTCGGAAACACCATCACTTCGATGGAGCCGCCCAGGTCCTCGAGCGTGAAGACGGCCATCAGGTCGCCCTTCTTCGTGTACTTGCGAGCGAGGTTCGTGATGACGCCGCCGACGACGAGCGTGTCGCCGTCGGCTCGCTCGGCGACATCGGCGACGCTGCAGTCGCTACGACGACGCAGCATGCCTTCCGCCCCCATGAGCGGATGGTCGCTAACGTACAGCCCGAGCATCTCCTTTTCGAACTTCAGCCGCTGCGCCTTGTCGAACTCGAGATCGGGGATCGCGACGCGCTCGGAGTAGGCGCCCTCGGGCCCGCCCTCGCCGAACAGGCTCATCACACCCTGGTCACGCTCACGGCGGCGCGCGAGCGTGACGTCGACGATCTGCTCGTAGACGGCAAGCAGGCCGCGCCGCGGATGGCCGAGCGAGTCGAACGCACCGGCTTTCACGAGCGACTCGATCGCCCGCTTGTTGAGCACCGTGGGCTCGACCCGCTCGCAGAAGTCGTAGAAGTCGACGAACGGTCCGGCCTTGTCGCGCTCGTCGATGATGAGGCGCACAAGGTTCTCGCCGACGTTGCGCACTGCCGACAAGCCGAACGGGATCAGGCCGACGGTGCCGGGCGGGATCGTGAGCCCGGGCGGCGCGTCGTCCACGCCGAGCGCCGTGAAGTCGAGCGACGACACGTTGACGTCGGGGACGAGCACCTTGATGCCCATCTGCCTGCACTCGGCGAGGTAAACGCCGGCTTTGTCCTGGCTCGCCTTCACGCTCGTGAGGAGCGCGGCGAGGTACTCGACCGGATGGTGGGCCTTCAGCCACGCGGTCTGGTACGCGACGAACCCGTAGCCGTACGAGTGGCTCTTGCCGAACGCGTAGTCGGCGAACGGCTCGATGATGTCGAACAGCTGCTTGCCGACCTTCTCGCCGTAGCCAGTCGCGACGCAGCCCGCGATGAACTTCTCGCGCTCCACGACCATCAGCTCGCGGATCTTCTTGCCGCACGCCTTCCGAAGGTTGTCGGCCTCGGCGAGCGAGTAGCCCCCGAAGCGCTGCGCGACCCGCAGGATGGACTCCTGGTACACCATCAGGCCGTAGGTGTCCGGGAGCACCTCTTCCATGTCCGGGTGGATGTGGGTGATCGGCTTGCGCCCGTTCTTGATGTCGGCGAAATCGGTGTGCATGTTCGCGGCCATGGGCCCCGGGCGGTAGAGCGCGATGAGGGCACAGACGTCGTCGAACGTCGTCGGGGCGAGTGCGCGCATGAGCGAGCGCATGGGCCCACCTTCGAGCTGGAACACCCCGATCGAGTCGCCCCGCTGCAGGAGCTTGAACGTCTCTTCGTCATCGAGAGGCACAGCATCGACGTCGATGCGCACCCCGCTGCGCTCGTAGATGAGCTCGACGGTCTCTTCGATCACCGAGAGGTTGCGCAGACCGAGGAAGTCCATCTTGAGCAGACCCAGGTCTTCGACGCCGTGCATCTCGTACTGCGTGACGATCGGCGCGTCTTCGGGCGATTGCCCGTTCTCAGGCCGTCGTTGGAGCGGCAGGTAGTCGGTGAGCTCGTTGCGCGTGATGACCACCGCGGACGCGTGGATGCCGGCCTGGCGTCGCAGGCCTTCGAGGCCTCGGGCCACGTCGACGACCTTCTTCACGTCGGGGTCGGCCGCGTACATCTCACGCAGCTCGGCCGCGGCCTTGAAGCCGTCCTCGAACTTGGGGTCGAGCTCGAAGCACGCGTGCAACGGGGTGTCGCGACCCATCATGAGCGGCGGCATCGCCTTCGCGACCTTGTCCCCGACCGCGTAGGGGTAGCCGAGCACGCGGGCAGCGTCACGCACAGCGGCCCGAGCCTTGATCTTCGAGAACGTGACGATCTGGGCGACGTGATCGCGGCCGTAGCGCTCGGATGCGTACCGGATCATCTCGTCGCGGTACCGGTCGTCGAAGTCCATGTCGATGTCGGGCATCTGGATGCGCCCGGGGTTGAGGAACCTCTCGAACAGCAGGTCGTACTTGATCGGATCGAGGTCGGTGATGCGCAGGCAGTACGCGATCGCGCAGCCCGCGGCGCTGCCACGACCGGGCCCGACTCGGATGCCGTGCTCGCGGGCGTACTTGATGAGGTCCCAGCAGATGAGGAAGTACGCCGCGAACCCCATGTCCGTGATGACCTGGAGCTCGTACGCGAGGCGCTCCGCGATCGTCGGATGCAGATGCTCGCCCCATCGCTGGTGCGCGCCTTCCATCGCGAGGTGGCGGAGGTAGTCGGCGTCGTCGGTGAAGCCCTCGGGGATCGGGAACGCCGGCAGCTGCGGCTTGCCGAACTCGATCTGCACGTCGGCCCGCTCGGCGACCCACAGCGTGTTGTCGCACGCATCCGGACGCTCACGGAACAAGCCGCGCATCTCCTGCGCGCTCTTGAGGTAGTGCTCCTCGCCCTCGAACTTGAAACGCTTCGGGTCGTCGATCGTCGTGCCGGTCTGGACGCAGAGCAGTGCATCGTGGGCAACCGCGTCGTGTCGGTGCACGTAGTGGCTGTCGTTCGTCGCGAGCACCGGGGAGCCGAGCTTCTTCGCGATGTCGAGCAGCCCACCCATCGTCTGGCGCTGGGCGGGGATGCCGTGATCTTGCAGCTCGACGAAGAGGTGGTCGGGCCCGAAGATGTCACGGAGCCGCGCCGCCGAGCCGAGCGCACCCTCGCTGTCGCCGGCGAGCATCGACTGCAGCACGTGACCGCCGAGGCATCCGGTCGTCGCGATGAGGCCCTCGTGATGGCGCTCGAGCAGCTCCCAGTCGACGCGAGGTTGGTAGTAGTAGCCCTCGAGGAACGCGAGGCTCGCGAGCTTGATCAGGTTCTTGTAGCCCGCTTGGTTCTCGGCGAGGAGGGTGAGGTGGTAGTAGAGCTTCTTGCCGCCCTCGGTCTCCCCTCCGGAGTCGTCCATGCGGCCGCGGCGAGGCGGGCGCTCGAAGCGCGACTCGCCGGCCATGTAGGCCTCCATCCCGATGATCGGCTTCACGCCGCGCTCGTGGCACGCCTTGTAGAAGTCGAGGACGCCGTACATGTTGCCGTGATCGGCGCTGCCGCCCGCCGGCTGCCCGTCGGCGACCGCGGCGTCGATCACCTCGGACACGCGGGCAGCGCCATCGAGCATCGAGAACTCGGTGTGCAGGTGCAGGTGGACGAACGAGTCCCCCAAGGCCGATCCCCTTCTTGCCCGGGCCCCTTCGAAGGCCGGGCGACTTACACCAGTGTGATTTGCACGGTAGCGCGCGAACAGGTCACAGGTACGTGCCGGGTCGCTCGCCGGCCTGGGGCGGCTCCTGACCTGGAGGGAGCTGCCCTCTGATCTGGTCGAGCTGCTGGCGCGCGGCCATCTGCTGCGCGAACAGCGTGGCCTGGATGCCGTGGAACAGGCCCTCCAACCACCCCACCAGCTGGGCTTTGGCGACCCTGAGCTCGGCCTCGGACGGCGTGTCGCTCGAGAACGGCGGCGCGAGCCGCGCGAGCTCGTCGCGCAGGTCGGGAGACAGGGCAGCAGCCAGCTCGCGCACCGACGTCTCGTAGATGTCGCGCAGGCGCTCGCGGCTCGGTTCGTCGAGCGGCGCTGAGCGCACTTCGTCGAGCAGCTGCTTGATCATCGACCCGATCCGCATCACCTTCGCGGGCTGCTCGATCGTCTCGACCTCGGGCTGGGCCGGCTCGTCCTGCGATCCCGGCGCGATCACCTCGGCCGGGTGGACCGTCTGGTCGCTCATGACCGGCACACTAGGCCCGGGTCACCGCGTTGCTGCGACGAGAGGGACGAGCATCTCAGCCGGAGTGAGTGAGCCGTGCCGCGCGATCAGCAGGAACGGCCCGGTGTCCGCGGGGTCGTCGAACCCGACATCTCGCTGCGCCACGAGGAGCACGTCACCGAGGCGGTCAGCCGCAGCCCGCGAGACCTGCGTGCCGAGCCATCCCTCGTCGATGACCTGCTGCTTGCTCACGACCCACGCGTCGTCCGAGTAGCGCCCGCGGGCCGCGGCGAGCAGCTCGTGCTCGGCGCCGACGCCTGCGTGCAGCCACCGGGCACGCGCTTCTCCCGACTGGCTCTGCACGAGCTGCAGCACCTCCGGATCGAGCGCGTGGACGTTGTCGCCCACATCGACCTGGCCGTGGTCGGCGGTGATGAGCAGCGCCGCGCCTGACGGGAGCACGTCGAGCAGGTCGCCGACGAGCCGGTCGACCCAGACGAGCTCCGCCTCGTAGTGCGACCCGAGCCCGTACTCGTGCGCGACCTTGTCGATCCCGTCGTAGTACGCGTAGACGAACGGCTCGCCGGCGCCCATGAGCTCGCGCACCTCGGTGATGAGCGTCGACGGGACCCGCCACCCGCGCCACCGCACGTCGCGCAGGTGAGCGGCCGAGAACCCCGAGCCGAGGAACTCCGCCTTCGTCACCACTGGAGGACGCCGGCCGAGGAACGGCTCGAAGGGCTGCAGGCCTTCCGGTGGGATCGAGCGCCGCGCGTCACCTCGGGGCGTCGACCACCGCAGGATGTTGAGCACCTCGCCGTGGACGTCGATCCGGTAGCCGACGACGCCGTGCTCGCCGGGAGGCAAGCCGGTCGTGATCGAGGTCAACGCCGTCGCTGTCGTCGAGGGGAACACGGACGTGATCGGACCGCCCTGCATCGACGCGGTCAGGGGCATGAGCGCCTGGTGCTGCTGCATCTGGAGCCACCCGAGCCCGTCGAGCACGAGGAGCAGCACCTGCGGCGCGTCGACGGCGATCGGCGGCATCCAGGCCGGCGCGGCGTCGCGGCGCGGGCCGAGCAGCGTCGGCACCACGTTCGTCAGGCATGCCCCCGAGTACTCGGGGAGCACAGGTTGGTCAGCCACAGCGTCGTTCACAGAGGGTCATAGAGAACCAGACTCGAGGTCCTACAGTGACGTCGTGCGGGTGTCGACTCGTGGGGACTATGCGAGCAGGGCGTTGCTCTCGCTCGCGCTCCACGCGAACGAGTCGGGGCCCACCTCGGTCCGGGACATCGCCGAGCGCACCGGCTTGCCCCAGCCCTACCTCGAGCAGATCCTCCTCGCCCTCAAGGGCGCTGGCCTCGTGCGGTCCAAGCGCGGTGTGGGCGGCGGGTACGTGCTCGCGAGGCCTCCGTCGGAGATCTCCCTGTCGGAGATCGTGAGCGCCGTCGACGGCCCGATCGTGCTCGGCGACTTCGGCCAGCCGCACACGGACGGCGCGTGCGATCACGAAGGGCAGTGCGTGCTGCTCGCGATCTGGAACGTCGTCGGGGAGCAGATGCGCGAGCGGCTCGAGTCGTACACCCTCGCCGACGTCGCGGCGCAGGCTCGCGGCGAGCGCCCTTGGCCCGCAGCCCAGGGAACCTGATCGCGTCATTCGCTCAGCGATTCGAGCACCGCGCGAAAGTCGCTCGGCAAGGGCGCCTCGACCTCGATCCGCTCGCCTGTCGAAGGATGCACGAACGCCAACGCACGCGCGTGCAGAAGCGGGCGCGCGACGCGGAGCGGCTCGCGCGCACCCCCATACCGAGCGTCACCGACCACGGGATGATGGATGGCGGCGAGATGCACGCGCACCTGGTGCGTACGCCCGGTCTCGAGCCTGCACTCGAGCAGGCTCACGAGAGCGGGGCGCCGATACACCTTCTCGACTCGGTAGTGCGTGCGCGCCGCGCGGCCCTTCGTGCTCACCGTCATCTTCGTGGGATCGCGCGACGAACGTCCGATGGGCGCGTCGATCACCCCCGTCGAGGGCTCGACCTGACCCCAGGCCAGCGCGTCGTACCTCCGCTCGACCTCATGCGACGACATCTGCTCGACGAGCGACACGTACGCCGCAGGTGAGCGCGCGACCACGAGCAGCCCGGACGTCCCCTTGTCGAGCCGGTGCACGATGCCGGGTCGAGCCGGATCGCCCACGGTCGCGATCTCCGGGAAGCGCGCCACCAACCCGTGCACGAGGGTTCCCGACGAGTTGCCCGCGCCGGGATGCACCACGACGCCGGCGGGCTTGTCCACCACCAGGACATCCGCGTCCTCGTGCACGACGTCGATGGCGATCGTCGTATCGGGGATCACGCGGTGCGGTTGCTCGTCGGGCACCTCGACGGTCAGGGACGCGCCTTCGACGACGCGCACCTTCGCGGACCGCTCGACTCGACCGTCGAGCTCGACCGCACCACTGTCGATGAGCGACGCGGCCACCGAACGACTCACGCCGGTCACCGTCGCGACGACGCGATCGAGGCGCTCACCCGCGAGAGCGGCAGGCACTTCGATTGCGACGCTCACGGCTCCGCGATCGATTCCCTCGGTGTGCTGAACGCGCCGATCACGACGAGCAGGATGCCGCCAACGACCACGCACGCGTCTGCGACGTTGAAGACCGGCCACCACTTCGGATCGATCCAGTCGACCACGCGGCCACCGAGGAACCCGCTGCCCTCGCGGAAGGCTCGGTCGAGCAGGTTGCTGATCGCCCCACCCATGACGAGCCCGCCCGCGACGGCGGCGAGCTTCGTCGGCGCACGCGACGTGCCGAGGACGAGCCCGGCGACGAGCACCAACGCGATGACCGCGATCACCGGGCCGAAGCCCCGGCCGCGCCCGAACGCCATGCCGCTGTTGAACGTGAGGTTCAGCTGCAGCGTCCAGAACAGGTGGACGATGCGATCCTGCAGGTGGTTGACCGCCCACGTCTTCGTGAGCTGGTCGACGACGATGACGAGCGCCGCGACGCCGAGCGCGATCGTCAGCGCTCTCGTGCGTGCGCTCACGTCATCGTGAGCTGGTGCCCAGCCCGCCCACCTTCTCCTCGACGCGCTCTGCCGCCCACGGGATCGCCCGCAGGCGTTCCTTCGGGATGGGCTGTCCCGACACGACCGACAAGCCGTAGGTGTTGTCGTCGATGCGCGCCAGCGCCGCATCGATCTCGGCCACGGCTTGACGCGCCTGCGCGCTCATCGCGAGGTCGCGCTCACGCTCGACGACGATCGTGTCGCCCTCACCGGACTCCTCGTCGAACTGCACGTCGCCGGGTTCGAGATCCTCGACGAGCGCCGCGGCTTCGGATGCGAGCCGATCGGCCTGCCGCGTGTACCGCGCGCGCTCCTCGAGCAGCAGTGCACGCTGCGCGTCGAGGAACTTCGCGTCGTATGGGCTGACGAGCTTCACGGGCTTCGGTGGCGGGGCGGGCTTCGTGGGCGCAGGGGCTCGCTTCACGACCGGCGCCGCCTTCTTCGCAACGGGAGCGGACGCCTTCTTGGCGGGCGGCGCAGCCTTCTTCGCAGGCACAGCCTTCTTCTTCGCCGCGGGTGCAGCCTTCTTCTTCGCGGCCGGTGCAGCCTTCTTCGCGGGTGCAGCCTTCTTCTTCGCCGCCGGAGCAGCCTTCTTCGCGGGCGCAGCCTTCTTCTTCGCCGCCGGAGCAGCCTTCTTCGCGGGCGCTGCCTTCTTCTTCGCCGCCGGAGCAGCCTTCTTCGCGGGCGCTGCCTTCTTCGGGGTTGCCTTCGCCATGCGTGGTCCTCTCCTGCCCGCCAAGGGGTCCGGAACTGTACGCCCCCGCCCGTGCGCTACTCAACCAACGAGGTCGACCAGCTCAACCAGCGCGCCCGGGACGGCGGTCGACGCCGTCGCCCGCCGCCGCGAGCATCCGCTCGAGGAGCGCGTCGACGCGGTCGACGTCGAGCCCCTCGATCCGGAATCGCTTCGCACGGCTGGACGCGCCACCTACGAGCGAGACCTGCGCCCCCTTCACGCCGAGCTCCGTCGCGAGGAGCGCGGCGATCGCCTCGTTGGCGCGCCCTCCTTGCGGCGGCGCGGCCACCTTCACCTTCAGCGCGTCGCCGTGACGACCGACGACCGCGGACCGCCCCGCGCCGGGCTGCGCGTGCACTCGAAGGATGATCGCGTCGTCACCCACGGCCTCGTAAAGCCCCGTCGTCATGGCGGTGGGCACTCTACGAGGCGCAACTGGCCCAGGATCACGGGAGGCCCCCGCCTACCATGGACCCCATGCCCTTCGGCCCGGTCGACCCCAACCTCGACCTGGTCGCGCTCGAGGAACGGGTGCTGGCGCGGTGGCGGGCGACGGAGGTCGTCGAGGAGACGAAACGCCTGCGCAAGGGCGCCGAGCCGTGGATCTTCTACGAGGGGCCGCCGACGGCCAACGGCCGGCCGGGACTCCATCACGTCTGGGCGCGGGTGTTCAAGGACCTCTACCCCCGATTCCAGACGATGCGCGGGCACGACGTCCCCCGCAAGGGAGGCTGGGACTGCCACGGCCTGCCGGTCGAGATCGAGGTCGAAAAGGAGCTCGGGCTCACCAACAAGCACGAGATCGAGGCGTACGGCGTCGCGGAGTTCACCCAGCGCTGTCGCGACTCGGTGTCGCGGTACGTCGAGGACTGGGCGGCCCTGACGGAGCGCTCCGGTGTGTGGATCGACACCAAGGACGCGTACTGGACGCTCTCGAACGACTACATCGAGTCGGTCTGGTGGATCATCCGCCAGATGTGGGACAAGGGCCTCGTCTACGAAGGCCATCGCGTCACGCCGTACTGCCCCCGGTGTGGCACCGCGCTCGCGAGCCACGAGGTCGCGCAGGGCTACCAAGACGTGGTCGACCCCTCCGCCTACGTCCGCTTCCCGATCAGCGCGGGCGGACCGACCGACGCCGACCTCCTCGTGTGGACGACCACTCCGTGGACGCTGGTCTCGAACGTCGCCGTCGTCGCCGGCCCGGACATCACCTACGTCCGGCTCCGGGGCGCGGCGCCGGGACGCGACGTCGTCATCGCAGCGGATGCCGCCGAGCGCCACTTCGGCGAAGGCGTGGGCGACGTCGTCTCGCGCTTCACGGGCCGCGATCTCGTCGGCTGGCGGTACCAGCGGCCGTTCACCGACCTCCCCATCGACGACACCGGCGGGCGCGTGGTGGTCGCGGACTACGTCACCACCACCGACGGCACCGGCTTGGTGCACACTGCGCCAGCGTTCGGCGAGGACGACGCCAACACCGGGCGGGCCGAGGGCCTCCCAGTGCTCAACCCCGTCGACGCCGACGGCGCGTTCGACCACACCGTGCCCCGCCTCACCGGCGTGTTCGTCAAGGACGCCGACCGCATGCTCCTCGACGACCTCGCAGCGCGCGGCTTGCTCGAGCGCGAGGTGCCGTACGAGCACAGCTACCCACACTGCTGGCGGTGCGGCACGCCGCTCATCTACTGGGCGAAGACGTCCTGGTTCGTCCGCACCTCCGAGCAGCGGGCCGCGATGGTGCGCGAGAACGAGAAGGTCGGATGGCATCCCGAGCACATCAAGCACGGCCGCTTCGGAAATTGGCTCGAGACGAACGTCGACTGGGCGCTCTCACGTGATCGGTACTGGGGCACGCCGTGGCCGGTGTGGCGCTGCGCGGACCGCCACGACACGTGCGTCGGCAGCGTCGCCGAGCTGAGCACGCTCGCCGGTCGCGACCTCACGGGTCTCGATCTGCACCGTCCCTATGTGGACGACGTCACGTTCGGCTGCCCCGTCGACGGATGCCACAAGACGGCGCGCCGCCTCCTCCCCGTGATCGACACGTGGTTCGACTCGGGCTCCATGCCCTCGGCCCAGCACCACTACCCGTTCGCCGACCGCGAGCAGTTCGAAAGCGCGTTCCCCGCCGACTTCATCTGCGAGGCAATCGACCAGACGCGTGGCTGGTTCTACTCGCTGCTCGCCGTCAACACACTCGTGTTCGACTCGACGCCGTTCAAGAACGTCGTGTGCCTCGGACTGCTCGTCGACGAGGACGGGCAGAAGATGTCGAAGTCACGCGGCAATGTGATCGACCCGTGGATGATGTGCAACACCCACGGGGCCGATGCACTGCGATGGAACTTCCTCTCGGCCGGGCAGCCGTGGACGACTCGCCGGGTGTCGGACGACGGCATCCGAGAGACGACGCGCAAGACGCTTCTCACGCTGTGGAACGTCTTCTCCTTCTTCGCTACCTACGCCGATCTCGACGGCTGGACGCCGGCAGCAGCCGACGACCCTGCGCCGACGCACTTCCTCGACCGCTGGGTGCTGAGCGAGCTGGCCGACACGGTCGGTGTCGTGACCGAGGCGCTCGACGGCTTCGACGCACTGACGGCGGCAACTCGCCTCGCGACGTTCGTCGACGACCTCTCGAACTGGTACGTGCGCCGCAGCCGCCCGCGCTTTTGGAAGAGCTCCGACCCACGGGCGCACGCCACGCTGTACAGGTGCCTCGTCACCAGCGCCCAGCTCCTCGCGCCGCTCTGCCCGTTCTTGTCCGACGAGATCTACGTCGCCCTCACCGGTGAGCTGTCGGTGCACACGTCCGACTGGCCCACCGCTGGCGCGCACGATCCGGCGCTCGCCGGCGAGATGCAGGCGGTGCGTCGCCTCGTCACGGTCGGGCGCGCAGCCCGCGCCGAGGCGAAGGTCAAGGTGCGCCAGCCGCTGCGGCGCGCGCTGCTCCTGCATCCCGGTGCCGAGCTCACGGCCGACGCGCGTGCCGAGATCGCCGACGAGCTCAACGTGAAGGCGCTCGACGACATCGACAGCCTGTCAGGCCTCGTCAGCTGGACGGTCGTGCCCAACTTCCGCGCGCTCGGCCCTCGCCTCGGTCCGAAGGTGAACGACGTCAAGGCCGCGCTCGCAACGGCCGACGGCGGCGCGTTGCAGGCCGTTCTCGAGCGCGACGGAGCCGTCGAGGTCGCGGGCGAACGACTCACAGCGGACGAGGTCGAGGTGCGAGCCGATCGCCACCAAGACTTCGCGCTCGCGCAAGACGGCGCGTGGGCCGTGGCACTCGACCTCGAGCTCGACGACGCTCTGCGCAGCGAGGGCACAGCCCGAGAGCTGGTGCGCGCGATCAACGACCTCCGGAAGTCGATCGGCCTCGAGCTCTCCGATCGCATCTCGCTCACGGTCGACGGACCAGCAGTCGTGGTCGATGCAGCATCGGAGCATCAGGCGTGGATCGCGGGCGAGGTGCTCGCGACATCGTTCACAGTCGCCGACATCGGAGCTGCTGACGACGCCGTGCATGCCCTCGACATCGACGGCGCGACAGTGTGGACGCGGATCGAGAAGGCCTAGCGATGGCCATCTCGCCCCCGAAGGCACCACCGCGGGCCACGACCGTCGTGACTGCTCCCCCACCGAGGCCGAAGCCCGTGCCCGACCCGCTGCCTGATGGCTTCGCGGCCACGCGTGAACGAGTGCGGCGGCGCGGGTGGATGGCTGGGGTGCTTCTTCCCGTCGTCATGATCGGGATCGCGGCGTTGGTGCTCGAGATCCCGGCGAACGGCCACATCGCGAACCTCCTCGGCATCACGGGTTCGCTGCTCGCACTGTGCGCGGTGCCGACCGCGGTCGCGTTCGGGATCCCGGTCGAGGTGGGACCGGTGCGCGCGGTGCTCGCTGTCGTCACGAGCCTGCTGCTGTGGGGGTTGCTCGGTTGGTGGGCAGGACGACGGGTCTCGCAGCGCGTGATCGGCGGCTGGCGTGAGTGGGCGGTCGAGTTCGGGTGGGTCGCGGTGTGCCTGTGGGCCGGCGTGCTCACCGGCGTCGGCATCCTCCTCCACCTCGCCTCGTAGACGTCACCCGCGCGCGCTTCAGACGCGGACGAGGGGCGCGATCTGGTCGAGCTTCGCGGGGCCGATGCCGCGCACCTCGAGCAGCTGATCGACGGACGTGAACGCGCCGTGGTGCTCGCGGTAGCTCACGATCGCGGCCGCGGTGGCCGGGCCGACACCAGGGAGTGCGTCGAGCTCGGTCTCGGACGCGGTGTTGAGGTCGAGTGGCCCCGCCGGTGTGGCAGCGCCTGTCGCTGACGCCGCCGGGAGCGGTTCCCCCACCTTCGGCACGTAGACCCGCTCGCCGTCGGTCACCTTGGCCGCGAGCGCGAGCCGATCGGGGTCGGCGCTCGGAGCGAGGCCACCTGCTGCGTCGATCACGTCGACGACACGAGCGTTGCCGGGCATGCGGTAGACGCCGGGCGACAGGACCGCCCCGGCTGCTTGGACGACGATCACGTCGCCCGTCGTTGGGACTCCGAGGGCCGACGAGACCGACGGCGCGGTGACTTGCGGGATCAGCGCTTCGCTCGGCGGCGGGGAGTGCAGGATCCACACCAAGGCGAGGACGCCGCCCGCGACGAGCAGCACGGCACCGACCAGCGCGACGACGACCCGCGACGTCTGCAGGGGGCGCTGCCGGAGGAGCACCTCGAGTCGGGCGCGCCAACCGAGCGGGGGTGGGACAGGCAGCAGATCGGGCATGGCTTCTCCGTGCGCGACGTGTCGGCAGCGAGGGGAAGCTCAGCCCGACGTTACCTCCAGCCGACGCGCCACCCAGTCGGCCTCGACCTCGAAGGGGATGCGACGGTACGCGGCCTTGTGCGGATAACCCCGCAACCGGCCGCGCACGTAGGAGCCGAGGTAGCGGCGCACGAAGCCGAGATACCCGAGATCGCTCCATTGCACGACATGGACCACTTCATGGCGAATGAGACGCGGGTGATCAGCCGACCGGGCGCGGACGCACACCGTCGACCCGATCGTGATGCCTTCGGAGCCGCGCGGCACGGGCCCGCCGATCCAGATCCGGTAGCCGGAGCGCCGCTCGATCGGCACGCGCTCAGAAGAGGCGAGCCGTCAGGGCCTTGCGGTAGCCCGCCGTGCGCGGATCGTCGGCTCCCATCACCTCGAGGAGGTCGACGTACTCCTGACGCGCCGCGTCGTCGTCCTTCACCCGCTCGAGCAGCGCGGTCAGCTTCTCGTCGAGGTCGTCGGTGGTGGGAGCCTCGTCGCCGAGGCGCGCGAGCGCGGCGACGCGTCGCGTCTCCGCGTTCTCGGGGATCCGCGCGAGCAGTGCGAGGGCCTCCTCACTCTCCCCCTTCTCGACGAGCAGCTCCGCGAGCGCCACGACCGCGGCTTCGTTGCCGGCGTCGAGCTCGAGCGCCTTCCGGAGCGATGCCTCGTCGCCGGAAGCCACGAGCGCATCGATCGCGGTCTCTTGCTCGGTGGGGAGCAGCCCTTGCACGAAGTCGCGGACGGCGGCCTCAGGCTGCGCGCCCAAGAAGCCGTCGACCGCCTCACCGTCCTTCACGGCGATCACGAGCGGGATCGACTGCACCTGGAACGCACGCGAGATCTGCGGGTTCTCGTCCACGTTGACCTTGACGAGCACCACCTCGCCGTCGGTCTCGTCCACGACCTTCTCGATGATCGGACCCAGCGTGCGGCACGGCCCGCACCATGGCGCCCACAGGTCGATGACCACCGTGGCGCTCTTCGAGCGCTCCACGACCTCGGTCTGGAAGGTGGCATCGGTGACGTCGACGTACATGCAGGCCAGGCTACCGGCGCGGCCCGCGCAGCCACCCAGGTGACGCTCGTTGGCTAGACAGCTCTCGTGCGCTTCGCGGTCAGCGTCCCGAACGTCGGCGATCCGGCCGCTCTCGTCGAGCTCGCGCTGCTCGCGGAAGCGTCCGGGTGGCACGCCTTCTTCGTGTGGGATCACCTGCATCTGCGACGAGACATGCACCTCGACGTGCACGACCCGTTCGTCCTGCTGGGCGCGTGCGCGGCCCGCACCAGCGCCCTCCACCTCGGTCCGCTCGTGACCCCGCTGGCGCGGCGGCGCCCGCAGGTCGTGGCCAAGCAGGTCGTGACGCTGGACCACCTCACGCGCGGCAAGGCGATCCTCGGTGTGGGGCTCGGCTTCCCTCCTGACGAGGAGTTCGGCGCGTTCGGCGAGACAGCCGACACGAAGGTGCACGCGGCGATGCTCGACGAGGCGCTCACGGTGGTGACCGGGCTCTGGTCGGGCGAGCCGTTCAGCCATGAGGGCGAGCACTACCGGATCGACGGTGCGCACCTCCTCCCTCGGCCGCTGCAACGACCGCGACCGCCGGTGTGGGTGGCAGCGCTGTGGCCGTACACGCGACCGCTGCATCGTGCGGCACGTTGGGACGGTGTCGTCCCGCTCAACACGACGGGCGGGCCGCTCACGCCCGACATCGTGCGCGACGTCGTCGCGGCGATCGCGGCGGTCCGCTCGCTCGACGACTTCGACGTCGTCGTCACGCCGGGCGATGAGATCGATCCCGCCGAGTACGTCGACGCGGGCGCGACGTGGCTCGTCCAGAGCACCTGGCCCGAGGGCGACCACTGGTTCGACGACCTGCATGCGCGTGTTGCTGCGGGCCCGCCCTCCGTCGGCGGCGATGCGACATGACTACGGTGTCGGCGTGCGAGCGGACGGACCCGAAGGCATCGACGTCGAGCGGGTCGGCACGTGGCTCGTCGACAACGTGCCCGGCGCCGCTCCCCCGTTCACGTACGAGCTGATCGCCGGCGGGCACTCGAACCTCACGTTCAAGGTCACCGACGCGGAAGGCACGCACCGCGTGCTGCGCCGGCCTCCGCTCGGCCATGTGCTCGCCACCGCGCACGACATGGGACGGGAGCATCGCATCATCGCGGCGCTCGGGCCCACGAGCGTTCCTGTGGCACCCGCGCTCGGCTTCTGCGATGACGCCGACGTGAACGGCGCGCCGTTCTATGTGATGGGCTTCGTCGACGGGTTCATCCTGCGCGATGCCGACACCGTGCGCCACGCGCTCGACGACGATGCGCGCAAG
Source organism: Acidimicrobiales bacterium (assembly GCA_035497855.1). Taxonomy (GTDB): domain Bacteria; phylum Actinomycetota; class Acidimicrobiia; order Acidimicrobiales; family DATKAS01; genus DATKAS01. The sequence goes on along the minus strand of DATKAS010000440.1, from coordinate 9,238 downwards.
CGCGCCGGCGACGACCTCGTCGACGTGCTCGCGACGATCCACGATGTGGATCCAGACGCGGTCGGGCTCGGTGAGCTCGGGCGCAAAGAGGGGTACATCGAGCGGCAGATGAAGCGGTGGTACTCGCAGTGGGAGAAGTCCAAGACCCGCGAGCTCCGGCAGATCGACGACGTGTACCACCACCTGATGGCGCACATCCCGCCGCAGCAGGGCGCCTCGATCGTCCATGGTGACTACCGCCTCGACAACTGCATGGTCGGTGCGGACGGGCGCATCGCCGCCGTGCTCGACTGGGAGATCTGCACGCTCGGGGACCCTCTCGCCGACGTCGGCCTGCTGATGGTGTACTGGACCGGCCCCGACGACTGGGAGGGCGGGCTGGCGATGTCGGCAACCGCAGTCGAGGGGTTCCCGAACCGAGCCGACCTCCTCGAGCGCTACACGAAGACGAGCGGACGCGACCTCGTCGACATCGACTTCTACACGTCGTTCGCGTTCTGGAAGCTCGCGTGCATCGTCGAGGGCGTGTACGCGCGCTACCTCGCGGGCGCAATGGGCTCGGGCCGCGGTGGGTTCGAGATGTTCAAGGTGCAGGTCGAGCGCTCCGCCGCGCACGCCGCGGAGATCGCGCAGCGAGTCCAGTGACCGACGGAGCGCCTGCGCCGCTCTACGTGCTGCACAACCGTCCCGAGCTCGACTCGCCCGTGCTCGTCGTCGCGCTCGAGGGCTGGATCGACGCGGGCTTGGGCGCAGCTGCAGCAGCTCAGGCGCTCGTCGCTGACTTGAAGCCCACGTCGATCGCGACGTTCGATGCCGATCGGCTGCTCGACTACCGCGCGCGCAGGCCGGTCATGCACTTGCGCGACGGTGTGAACACCGCGTTGACGTGGCCGGGCATCGAGCTCCAGCACGCGAGCGACCATGTGGGGCGCGACGTGCTGCTCCTGCTCGGTCACGAGCCCGACTCGCTGTGGAAGCTCTTCACCGAGCAGGTCGTGTCGCTCGCGACTGACTTCGGCACCCGCTTGGTCGTCGGCCTCGGCGCCTACCCGTTTGCGGCGCCGCACACGCGACCCTCACGCCTGTCGACAACCGCCAACTCGACCGAGCTCGCCGAGCGGCTGGGGTTCTTGCGCAACTCGGTCGACGTGCCCGCCGGCGTCGAAGCCGCGATCGAGCGGCGCTGCGCGGAGGTCGGACTCCCGGCTGTCGGTCTCTGGGCACAGGTGCCGCACTACGCGGCAGCGATGCCGTATCCGCCGGCGTCGATCGCGCTCATCGACGGGCTCGGCCAGGCCGCGGGGCTGTCGGTGCGCGCCGACTCACTGCGCCACGCGGCGGCCGAGCACGTCGCACGCCTCGACGAGCTCGTGGCCCAGAGCGACGAGCACCGCGAGATGCTCCGCCAGCTCGAGGCCCAAGCCGATGCGGAGACCGCTGCGACGCCGGGCGCCGAGACGCTCGCGCCGATCAACCCGAGCGACCTGCCGACCGGCGACGACCTCGCCGCTGAGCTCGAGCGCTTCCTGCGCGAACAGGGCTGACCCTCCCCCCCCCCCCCCCGACCGTTCGCGCGATCGCCGCACTATGACGCGGGCGGACGCGCGAACGCACGGGGCAAGGGGTCAGGGCGATCCCGACTCGGCCGCCGAGCTCACATCCTCTGTCGTCCGATCACTGCTTCGGGGCTAACGTCCGCGGCCATGAAGGTTGACGGAGGTATCGGGTTCGATCTCACCAAGGCGGCTGGCGCGGCGAAGGAAGCGGAGGCGGCCGGCTACAGCGGCATCTGGTCCGCGGAGACCAGCCATGATCCGTTCTTCCCGCTGCTCCTCGCGGCGCAGAGCACGACCGACATCGAGCTCGGCACAGGCATCGCGGTCGCGTTCGCGCGCAACCCCATGCTGCTCGCCAACATCGCGTACGACCTGCAGACCGCGTCGGGTGGGCGGTTCATCCTCGGTCTCGGCAGCCAGATCCAACCCCACATCACGAAGCGCTTCTCGATGCCGTGGAGCCACCCAGCGCCTCGCATGCGCGAGATGATCCTCGCGATCCGCGCGATCTGGGACTGCTGGAACAACGGCACCAAGCTCGAGTTCCGCGGCGACTTCTACACCCACACGCTGATGACGCCGTTCTTCAACCCAGGCCCGAACCCGCACGGCGACGCGCGCATCTTCCTCGCAGGTGTCGGCAGCCTCATGACCGAGGTCGCGGGCGAGGTGTGCGACGGCTTCCTGTGCCACGGCTTCACGACCGAGAGCTACTTCCGCGAGGTCACCCTTCCCGCGCTCGAGCGCGGGCGCGCAAAGGCGGGCAAGACGATGGAGGGCTTCGAGATCTCGGGGCCGTCGTTCGTCGTGACGGGCACGAACGAGGACGAGATGCAGGCCGCGGCTGCCGGCACGCGCCAGCAGATCGCGTTCTACGGGTCGACGCCCGCGTACCGCACCGTGCTCGAGCACCACGGGTGGGGCGATCTGCAAGACGAGCTCAACGCGCTCTCGAAGCAGGGCGAGTGGGTGAAGATGGGCACGCTCATCGACGACGAGATCCTCAACACCTTCGCGGTGGTCGGCGAGCCCGAGCAGATCGCGCCCGAGCTGCACAAGCGGTACGGCGACGTCGTCGACCGCATCTCGTTCTACGCGCCGTACCGCAGCGATCCCGAGCGTTGGCGAGGAGTGCTGGAGGCTGTGAAGGCCTCATAGAGGGCTTGACATCTGAGATCAGTCGTGTCCTGATATATCGGATGCCGACTGAGTCTGAGAGCACGCGACCACTCCAGCCCGCCGCGCTCCACATCCTCCTCGCGCTCGGCCGGGGTGAGCGCCACGGCTACGCCCTCATCGCCGACGTCGATTCGCTGAGCGACGGCGTGATCAAGCTCGGCCCCGGCACGCTCTACGGCACGATCAAGCGGCTCCTCGCCGAGGGCCTCATCGAGGAGGCCGAGGAGCGCCCCGACCCCGAGCTCGACGACCAGCGGCGTCGCTACTACCGCCTGACCCCCGCGGGCGCCGCCGCGGCGACCGCCGAGCTCGATCGGCTCGCCTCGCTCGTGAGGCGTGGACGAGCCGCGTTCTCCCCGACGCCGAAGCACGCGTGATGGACCTCTACCGGCACGTCCTCAAGCTCTACCCTCGCTCCGTTCGTGACGAGTACGGCGTCGCGATGCGCCAGCTGCATCGCGACCTGCGAGTGCACGGCCGCGCAGGCGGCGTTCGGTTGTTCCTTGCCACGACTCGCGATGTCGTCGGCTCTGCTCCTCGGCTCCGATGGGAGGAAGGCATGGCAGATCACCCCGGCCGCACGCGCGGCATCATCACCATGCTCGTCGCGATCGGCTTCATCGCGCTCGCGGCGATGGGCCCGATCCTCGCAGTCCCATTGCTCGTCGTCCTCCTCGTCTACATGCTGCGGCACCGGGACGACGTGCGCGCGGCCGGTCAGTCGGGTTCCTGGTGGGTCGGTCTTCCTGTCGCAGGCGCGATCTTGTTGCTCTTCGGAGGCATCGCTGCGGCGATCCTGGGCGACGCCGGGTACTGGTGGTTGCTCGCGGTCGTGCCACTCATCCTCGGCAGCGTGACGATCGTCGTGACGCTCGTGCTCATGGCGTTGCACGAAGTCCGGGTGCACTTCTTCCACCGGCCGCAGCTCGTGGAACGTCGAGCGCGGATAGGCGGCGCGAGCGTCGCGCTGTTCACCCTCGCGGTGCTCTTCGTCGTCCTCGGCGAGAGCCGTGGCTGGGCGGTCTTCATGACCCTGCTCGTCAGCTCGATCACGGTCGCGTTCCTCGGGCTCTACGCGCTGCTCCTGAAAGTCACACGACCGAGGAGCGCCGCCGCGATCTGATCAGGCGAGCTGCAGATCTTCGTCGATGTAGCGCTGCTTGCACAGGCTGCGCTGCAGCTTGCCCGACGAGGTCTTCGGCATCGTGCCCGCGACGACGAGCATCACGTCGCGCGGCGGCACGCCCGCGACCTCGAGCACACGCTGGTGCACTGCCTTGCGTACCGCCTCGACGTCGTCGGCACGGGTCTCGGCCACGACGACGACCGATTCCTTGCCCTTGTAGCCGTCGACACCGAACGCGATGACGTTGCCCGCTCGAACGCCGTCCATGGTGCCGATCGCCCGCTCGATGTCTTCGGGGAACAGGTTGCGGCCGCCGATGATGATGACGTCCTTGATGCGGCCGCACAGGACGAGCTCCCCGTCGAGTGTGTACGCAAGGTCGCCCGTGCGAAGCCACCCGTCGCGGAACAGCTCGGCGGTCGCATCGGGCCGCTTGTAGTAGCCGGGCGTCACCGATGTGCCCGAGATCTCGAGCTCACCGACCTCGCGCTCGCGGAGCACTGCGCCCGTCTTCTGGTCGCAGATGCGGATCTCGAGGCCGGGCACCGGCTTGCCGAGCAGCGGCAGGCGACGAGCGCCTTCGTCGTCGGCGTCGACCGGCTTCGCGACGTGCTCGCTCTCGAGGACGCGGCGGTCGACGATGTCGCAGACCATCCCCCGCATGGGTGGCGGGAACGTGCCGGCGATCGCGACCTCCGCCATGCCGAACGCGCAGAACTCAGCGCCAGGACGGAAACCGTGCGGCGCAGCGGCCGCGACGAATGCTTCGACTGCGTCCGGATCGATCGGCTCCGCTCCGTTCAGCGCGATGCGCAACGGCGAGAGGTCGAGCCCGCTCATGCGCCTCAGCGCCCGCGTCGCGAGCACCCACGAGAAGTTCGGGCCCGCAGTCGCAGTGCCCTTGTACGTCGAGATCCACTCCATCCACGAGCCTGGATGCGCAAGGAAGTCCTGTGGTGACGCGAGCACGAGCCCCGCACCGGTCGTCATCGGGGTGGAGAGGCAGCCCACCAACCCCATGTCGTGGTACAGCGGAAGCCACGAGACGAGCACGTCGTCGTCCACGTCGAGCCCTGTGGCCTCGCCGATCGCATCGAGGTTCGAGCACAGCACCCGCTGCGGCAGCATCACGCCCTTCGGCTCGGACGTCGATCCGCTCGTGAACTGCAGGATCGCCAGCCTGTCGAGGTCGTCGTCGACCCGCTCGAACGCGTCGGAGCGCGGACGCCCTCGGCCCGGCATGAGGTCGGGCAGCAGCACCGACGGAGGATCGCCCTCGGTCGGTTCGTAGAACGCCGCCAGGTCGGGATCCATCAGGAGGAGCGCGGCGTCCGCGTTGCGGATGCGCGCGCGGGTCTGGCCGATGAACTCCTCGAGCGAGCCCATCCGCATCGGCAGGGGCAGCACCACTGCGCACGCGCCTGAGATCCAGCACGCCTGGATCGCCGTCACGAGAGGACGGCTGGTCGGACCGAGGATCGCGACGTGGTCGCCGGGCTGGATGCCGCGCGCCTGCATGCCTGCGCCGACGACGCGCGCGTCGTCGTGCAGCTGCGACCACGGCACGAGGACGCGATCGTCTTTCGAGATGAACGTCGCCCCGTGGCCCCGATCGGCGGCGCGCTCGATACGAGCGATCAGAGGAGTGGGCGCCACGGCCATAAGACTTGCGCACGGCAAGGCCGGTTACGAATCACTCCGTGCAAACAGGTCCCGGGCGGGCAGGGGTCGGCCAGTATCCTCGGCCTTCATGTCCGCCCGTCCCGACGGCCGTTCCGACGTTCCTGCGCACCGGTACGACGGCCGCGTCGCGGACGAGATCGAGACCCGCTGGCAGGCCAAATGGGACGCGGACGGCACCTACTACGCCCCAAACCCGACCGGCCCCCTCGCCACCGGCTTCGAGGCCATGCGAGGCAAGCCAAAGACCTTCGTGCTCGACATGTTCCCCTACCCGAGCGGCGACGGGCTCCACGTCGGGCACCCGCTGGGCTTCATCGGCACCGACGTCTACGCCCGCTACTTGCGCATGACCGGCCACAACGTGCTGCACACCATGGGGTTCGACGCATTCGGCCTACCCGCCGAGCAGTACGCGGTGCAGACCGGGCAGCACCCCCGCGTCACGACCGAGGCCAACGTGGCGAACTACCGCCGCCAGCTGCATCGCCTCGGTCTGGGCCACGACCCGCGCCGGTCGATCTCGACCACCGACGTCACGTACTACCGGTGGACGCAGTGGATCTTCCTGCAGATCTTCAACAGCTGGTACGACACCGAGGCGAAGAAGGCGCGCCCGATCGCCGACCTGATCGCGGAATTCGACGCAGGCACACGACCAGTGCCGGACGGCCGTGACTGGGAGAAGCTCGACTCGGTGCAGCGGCGCGAGGTCGTCGACTCGTTCCGGCTCGCGTACGTCGACGAAGCGCCGGTCAACTGGTGTCCGGGCTTGGGCACGGTGCTCGCGAACGAAGAGGTGACGTCAGACGGCCGCAGCGACCGCGGCAACTTCCCCGTTTTCAAGCGTCCGTTGAAGCAATGGAAGATGCGGATCACCGCGTACGCCGATCGCCTCATCGACGACCTCGACGTCCTCGACTGGCCCGAGCCGATCAAGCTCATCCAGCGCAACTGGATCGGGCGCAGCGAAGGTGCGCTCATCCACTTCCCCGCGCCTTCTGCGGGACAGCCGATCACGGTGTTCACGACGCGCCCCGACACGATGTTCGGCGCGACCTACATGGTGCTCGCGCCCGAGCATCCACTCGTCGACGTCTTGCTGCCCGACGCGTGGCCCCAGGGAACGCCCGCGTCGTGGACCGGAGGCGCGGGCACTCCGTTCGACGCGGTCGCCGACTACCTCCGGCGCGCGGCGTCGCTGACCGACGTCGAGCGCCAAGTCGAGTCACGCCAGAAGACCGGCGTCTTCACGGGCGCGTACGCGATCAACCCCGCGACGAACAAGAAGATCCCGGTGTTCATCGCGGACTACGTGCTCATGGGCTACGGCACCGGAGCGATCATGGCCGTGCCCGGCCAGGACGAGCGCGACTGGGAGTTCGCCGAGGTGTTCGACCTCCCGATCGTGCGCACCGTGCAGCCGCCCGACGATTGGGACGGCAAGGCATATGTCGGAGAGGGGCCGGCGGTCAACAGCGGCTTCCTCGACGGACTCGGCGTCGCGCCGGCGAAGCGCAAGATCATCGACTGGCTCGAGCAGACCGGCTCTGGCGAGGCCACGGTCACGTACCGCTTGCGCGACTGGCTGTTCAGCCGGCAGCGCTACTGGGGTGAGCCGTTCCCGATCGTCTACGACGACACCGGGCTGCCGATCGCGGTGCCCGAATCCATGTTGCCCGTGCTGCTTCCCGAGGTCGACGACTTCAGCCCGCGCACGTTCGCCGACGACGACGAGACGTCGATGCCCGAAGCGCCGCTGGCCCGCGCGCACGACTGGGTCGAGGTCACCCTCGACTTGGGCGACGGGCCGCGCACGTATTGGCGAGAGACGAACACGATGCCGCAATGGGCGGGTTCGTGCTGGTACGAGCTGCGCTACCTCGACCCGACCAACGAGAACGCGTTCGTCGACGCCGATGTCGAGCGGTACTGGATGGGTCCGTCGCATCCCGGCGATCCGGGCGGCGTCGACCTGTACGTCGGCGGTGTCGAGCACGCTGTGCTGCACCTGCTCTACGCGCGGTTCTGGCACAAGGTCTTGTTCGACCTCGGGCACACGTCGTCGTTCGAGCCGTACCGCCGCCTCTACAACCAGGGCTACATCCTCGCCGCCGCCTATCAAGACCCCCGCGGCATGTACGTCGACGCGGCTGCAGTCGAAGAGCGCGACGGCAAGTACTACCTCGGCTCGATCGAGGTGAAGCGCGAGATGGGCAAGATGGGCAAGAGCCTGAAGAACGGCATCTCCCCGGATGACTACTACCGCGAGTACGGCGCGGACACGCTGCGGCTCTACGAGATGTTCACCGGTCCGCTCGACCAAGAGCGTCCGTGGGAGACGCGCGCGATCGTCGGGGTCCATCGCTTCCTGCAGCGGCTGTGGCGCCTTCTCATCGACGAAGACACCGGCGAGCTCCGCGTGGGCGATGAGCCCGCCGACGACGACACCCGCCGTGCGCTGCACCGCACGATCGATGCCGTGCGCACCGACATGGCGAACCTGCGCTTCAACACCGCGATCGCCAAGCTGACCGAGCTCAACAACCACGTCACCGCGAAGGCCGCCTCCACGACGCCGCGCGAGGTCGCCGAGGGGTTGGTGCTCATGGTCGCTCCGCTCGCGCCGCACATCGCCGAAGAGCTGTGGCACCGGCTCGGGCACACCGACTCGGTCGTGTACGCGCCGTTCCCCGAGGCCGATCCGGCACTGCTCGTCGAAGACACCGTGGAGATCCCGGTGCAGGTCAAGGGCAAGGTGCGCGCCCACGTGACGGTCGCTGCCGATGCTTCAGCCGACGCGATCGAGGCCATGGCACTCGCCGATCCCAGCGTCGCGAAGGCGATCGGCGACAGCACCGTGAAGCGCGTCGTCGTCGTCCCCGGTCGCATGGTGAACGTGGTCACCTGACTGGTACCGTCGAACATCCTTCGGGGCTATAGCTCAGTTGGTAGAGCGCTTGCATGGCATGCAAGAGGTCACGGGTTCGAATCCCGTTAGCTCCACACTGTGATGTCGCGAGACATCGGAACAGTTGACCGGTGGGGTCGTTCGTGGTTGTGGTGCTCGGTGAAGATGTCGAGCAGCGCCTGGAGCTGGACTCGAACGCGTTGCGCCCGCCCTTGCCGCCCGACAGCCGGGTGGTGAAGACCATGCCGCTGTCGGTCGATGTCGAGGCGGGAACACCATGGGCCGCGACCGCGGCGCGGAGCTCGCGCTGCTCGCGGACGTCGTATCCCGTCGCGCCGAGCACGAGCACCTCGTCGGCTCGTGTCCGAGCTGCTCGACGCGGGATACCACGTGCGCGCGTTGAGTCGCTCCACGGGCCGGGCCGAACGTTACGAGCAGTCACATCGCGATCGACACGTTCATCACCGAGGTGTCGAGCGTAGGACCAACTGCGCGGAGGCCAGCGTCAAGAGCACCACCGAGGCCGCGCTCGCCGCGACGTCAGCACTCGAAGAAACCTCGTCGGTCGACATCAGCGGAGAGTGCGCGGGTCCACGGCCTCGGCCCGCGAAGCCAACGCACGGTTCAAGAGCGCGCCTCTCCGAAGAGGGGATAGGTCTCGAACGGATCGGGACGGCAGATCAGGTCGGCGACCAGCCCGGTCCATCCAGTCTGGTGCGTCGCGCCCAGCCCGGCGCCGTTGTCTCCGTGGAAGTACTCGTTGAACACGACGTTGTCGCGCCAGCG